>NZ_JAUBUB010000080.1:0-29911 GCF_036705265.1 Microcoleus sp. B4-C2 | reverse complement strand
ATGATGTGCCTCTGTGTTAGTTGCATTTGAGACTTGCGTTTTTTGGGCTATGCGTATTCCTTGTTCAACACTCACAAAAATAGAATACCATTATTGTTTATAATTGCTTATAAACTCAATGAAGTTTTACAATACCTACCTTTTGCCTATTCTACAACTGTATTGAAATCTGGCGCTGTCATCTGGTTGGCGCTTGTGTAGCGATCGCGCCCTTGTCGTTTCGCATCATATAATGCTCGATCGGCGAGGGCAACGAGTTCATCCGGTGATGTTTCCGCAGTGGGAATCACAGTTGCAATTCCCATGCTAACAGTCACGATCGTGCTCACATTAGATTGCTCGTGAGGGATTCCCAAAACTCGGATTGCCTCTCGGATCGACTCAGCAACCGCGATCGCGCCATCCGCATCCGTATTCGGTAGGATAGCAGCGAATTCTTCCCCTCCGTAACGTGCAAACAGATCTGATGAGCGTTTAACCGCTTGTGCCGCCGATGAAGCCACTTTTACTAAACAAATATCCCCCGCTTGATGTCCGTAGCAATCGTTATATCGCTTGAAATAATCTACATCCAACATAATCAACGAAAGCTGTTGTTTCCCCTGCATCAGTCGGTGCCATTCCGACGGCAATCGCTCATCAAAACAGCGGCGGTTTGCTACTTGTGTTAACCCATCTGTCGTAGCAATTAATCTTTCTTGTTCTGCCCGGTGTCTGAGCATCTCCTCGGCCCGCTTGCGTTCTGTAATATCAGCAAAAGTCGTTACTACTGCATAGGGTTGAGACTGATTAATCTGGAACAGCGGTTGCGAATTAATCGAAATCCAAGTCAGCGTTTTATCCGATTTGTGAATGCCCATCACCACATTTGATAGGGGTTTTCCCGTCCGTAGGGTAATCATTGCCGGATGCTGTTGGCAGGGGAAAGGAGAGCCATCTTCCTGAACGGTTCGCCAGTCTAAATCTATGGATCTACGCCCCATCAATTGTTCGGGGCTCAGTCCGAGAATCCTTCCGGCACTAGCATTACAGGTAGTAATTTGTCCGTCTGCTAGCTGAAGGACGACGCCTTCAGTCATGCTTGTAATCACAGAACGATACCGTTCCTCGCTCTCCTGCAATTGACTCAGGAGAATGTTTTTAGCATCAAACTCTGAAGCCAGATGCAGGCTACCCGCCAAAAACCCCGCCATCAGTTGTAAGGTATGAATATCTGACTCTGTAAAGGCACAGGGTGTAGCTGAAACAACTTTTAAGACGCCAACCCGATCGTCCTGATAGAACAAGGGAACAACCACCAGTGACCGGATACCAATGCGCTGACAGGCAGACTGATCCACCCGTGTATCGGTTTGTGAATCATCGCAAAGCATGATTTGGCCGGTGGCAATACATTTTCCCGATAAACTTGTCGCTACTTTGATCCGTAATCCCACATAGGCGCTGGCGATACCGCTCGCTGCCCGATACAGCAACTCATCCCCTTCCAGCATTTCAATCACGGCCCCATCGGCACCGAGCGATTTTTGAGTTCGATCGGTAATCACCGCCATGACTGCATCGAGATTGGGATTGCGGATGGCGATTTCCTGTTGGGTGGCAATCACCACAGCCAGACGCTGGAACTCTTGTTGCAATGCTGCTTCTGCTTGCTTGCGATCGGTGATATTTTTCATAAAGCAGTGATGCCCGATCAATCGCTCCTGCGAGTCGTAGGCCGCCAACATCACCACGTGCTTGTAAAAGATCGAGCCATCTTTCCGGATACCCCGGGCCTCAACCTCCACTCGGCCCTCGGCTAGCATTTTTTGATAAGCGGCCATCATCCTGTCGCAGTCTTCGGGATGAACTGTTTTCTGCCAACTCCTACCAACCATTTCTTCAGGCTGATAACCTGCTATATTCGCGTAGGCTTGATTAACGGTGATGTACCGTCCGAAAATATCCAGCCGCGAGATGCCCTCAACGGCATTAGCAAGAGCTGTACTCAATTCTCTGAGTTCTGTTTCTGCCTGGACAAGATCCGTAATGTCTTGGGATGTACCAAACAACCGAATGACTTTTCCCTCTGCATTGAGTTGAACCTGTCCTCTGGCTTCGGTATGGCGGATAGAACCATTCGGGCCCACGATTCTAAGGCGCAATAGATAAGGCTCTCCGTGACTGAGCGCTCGTTGAACTACCAGGTGTAGCTGTTTGGCACTTTCGGGATGGTAAAGCCGCAGGTTTTCTTCATAAGTAGGTTCGCCTAGGGCCCTGGATCGTCCCAAAATCTCGAATAGTTCGGGAGACCAGGTAATTTTACCCGTAATCACGTCCCACTCCCAGTTACCGATGTGGGCAACCCGCTGGGCTTCTGACAACCTAATTTGACTCTTTTGCAGGTCTGTTTCTGTCTGCTGGCGGTCGGTAATGTCCTTTTCGTTCACCAGCAACATCGGGTTGCCCGTTACCGGGTCGTTGGTACACCGCACGTCCATCCCATGCCAGCGAATTCCCGCCAGAGTAATCACTTGAGCCTCCGTGCTAAATACCTCACCGGACTGAATAACTGCCATTGCTCGCTCTCCTACTTGAGAGTCAACAAAGCGGCTCAGAAAAGCATTATCTGTCGCAGAGCCAGGGTGCAGCGCATCCCCGTAACAGCCCAATGCCGCCGGGTTTTGCAGCAGCGGCACACCTTCGAGGGTGTACAGCGAAACCATCAGCGTGGTGTGTCGGATTGCCTCGATCGATCGCAGGGTTTCCGGCTCGATTTGAGGAGCGGTTTCGACCGTACCCTCCACCAGGATTGCCAAACGCCCGCCATCAATCCTGATGCCAGAGCACCGACAGCCGACAGAAACAGGCTCACCGGCCGGGTAAAACGTCCACTGCTCAGACAAGGTTTGGCCTTGCTCAAACTGCTCCAGATAGCTCTGCAAGCGAATCCGAGTAGACTCTGACAACATATCCCTAAAGTTGCGGATCGCGAGTTGCTGGCGCGTCGAAGCATTCCACAGGTACAAGGAAGCTTGGTTTGCCCACCGCATTTGCCAATCCTCAATATCAAATATCCAGATCGGGTTTTGCAACAAGTCAAAGGCTTTGAGGTGGACAATATCGCCGCTCAGGGAACAGGCAAACTCTGGTTGTAGACAATTTTGATGATTGACTCTGGGCGCGCTTTCTGTATTGGGATCAGTTTGATTCGGTTCTGTTTCGAGTTCCGGCGGTTGATTTGGCCCGATCGCCGGGCCGTGAGATTCCAAGTGCCGCATCCTCAACCCGATGTGCATTGCAACCTGTTGCAGGATCTCAATGTCGAGAGGTTCCCACTGACGCGGACTTCGGCATTGATGAGCAATCAACAGTCCCCAAAGCTTCGGAGATTGCTGCTGTTGGCCATCTAGCAAGATTGGCGCAACTAAATTTGCCTGAACTTGGATGCGATCGAGCAATTCGACATCACAAGCTTGAATATCACCAGCGTGAATATCAGAAATGGCACTCGTTTCCCCCTGGCTGTAGCGATCTACCCAGGTAGCTTCAAGGCAAGGGTCATGAATCAGTTGTCCCTGGATTGGCCGCCACTGATCGCCAACAGATTCAGCAAATACTACCCTCTCTCTATGCGGTAGGAATCGATAAATAATCACGCGATCTGTTTGCAGCAGCACCCTGGTTTCGTGTAGCGCACATTGCAAAATTGTCTCCAGATCCACGAACTCGTTGATTTTAAGTGCAATTTCTGAAACTTTTTCTATGCTTTTCTCTAACGACCAAGAGAAAGTCTTTTTTGTAGACATCTCCGTGTTCCTTGTTTGTTTAAGCTATTTTCTACTATTCTAACCCGCCACAAATAAATATAATAATTTCTTTTAACTCGTAGGAATCGCTGGCTGGGCTTAGGAAAAAATCAATATTTATGTGGCTAGCCAATTTTATGCTGACTGCTACAATTGCTTTTTTGATGTCATTTCGCCAAAGTTTTAGGTTATTTGGTATCTATTTTGCTTCTTCTCAATCGTTTTTTGGCTAATTATTATCGCAAAGCTACTGCACCAACTATAACAAATTGTGATTGATTTAGCGAATAAATAATAAAACTCCCCAAAATTAACCCTGTATAATTGTTAAAACCTCATAATTCTTGTGGAGTTTAGTAAAATAGAACACACTAAATTTGCCCCTCAACCTGGTTTTTTTATCAAAATACTTCGTGATATCCCTTGACAATTGTTAAAAAACCCGGTTTCTTTAGTGTATGATTTGGGAAAATTGGTAGAAAATTTATTACTGTTAGTCCTGGAGAACTCAACCGGGTTTTTCAACCTCCTTACTTCGTTAAAACTGAACATATTGCACGATTTTAAATAAATTTTCTATGGGCGGATTCTCCTGTCCTACCCGTACTACCCACAATAAAATTTAATTTTTATGGGACAGGCCGGAAAGCCTGTTCCTGGCAGAGGTAGACTGGGCGGGAGTTCCAACCCTGAATAAGAGTTAAAAAACCTGGTTGATGAGAGTTGGAGTGCGGGCCTGACTGATTGTCAAGTTGAGATTGTGCCCGGAATGAGAAAAAAACACGGCCAAACCTGGTAGCAACCGGAGGTCGAAAAGCTCGCATTCCCAGGCTGTTGCTGGAATCAATACCGCAGCTAGAAACTCCCGATTGATATCGTGTCCGGTCGATGAACCGCGATTTTTGTAGGGGCGAGTTCACCAAGAATACCTGCCAATAATTGACAATCTCAAAAACTCGCCCCGACCGGGATATTACAGCATATTCCATGTATATGTGGTACACACAAGAAGAGAGACGCGAGTAAGGTGCGTCGCCACCCGTCAATCTGCAATCTTTATCAAATATGAAGGAGCGACGAACCCTACGGACTACGGACTAACACCACATAATATAGCTGCTCCTGTACTTCATGAACCACCGAATATGCTGTATGATTAATCGATCGGACATGATATTAATGATCGTAAACAGGATTGTCTTTAGGACTAATTAAATGCAGCAACTTTTGCTTAATCTGATCGTCGAATACTTCCCATTTTAGCCTTGCATAATCGCTCTTCTCATTCCCGCCAGAAAGAAATCCCACGGGAATTTCAAAACCTCCAGCTTGACTTCTGCCACCACCAAAAAAGCGTCCTTGAGCATCTTGACCGAAGGCTTCTTTAATGAATTCGTCGGGGTCGAGAGTAAGTTTATTAGTTCGCAGCGAGCCAATTACTACTTCAATTTCTTCGTCTTTGTCGTGAACAATTGCGTAGACAACGGCTGTGTGTACGTTCTCCTCTGTTACTAAAAAGTCCGCAGCTTGGGGAATAGAATCCCGATCGTCATAGCGGAGATAGCCGATGCCGGCGATCGAAAAATTGTTCTGGACGGTGCGGTGTTTGAGCGATCGCTCGATCGCGTCCATCACCCACTTAGAACGAGATGACTGTAACACGGCATTCAGCAACTGCGGGTCGTAAAACCGGCTCAAATAAGCCGCAGCTAAAAAGTCCTCTTCCTGAGCTTGTCTGAGGGCGATCGTATCCGATCGCAAACCGTGCATCAAAGCTGTAGCGCACTTGATGTGCAGACTGACGCTGGCGTCGAGACTTAGGAGTCCAGACTGTAAATACTCGGCAAAAATCGTGGCTGTAGCGCGGATTTGAGGGCGCAAATCGGTAAACTCTGCGTTCATTTCCCCCTGCAAATTATGATGATCGATGACGGCGGCGATCGGAACTCCAGCCGCTAAAATATACTCGGTTAAGTTACAAGTCGTCCCTTGATTGTCAATGAAAGCGCAGCCATGAAACACCGACAAATCCTTAGTTTTTAGTGTTTCCACCGTCCAGCGCTGCAACGGCAACCCTGTCAATTTAACTAAGGCAATATTTTCTTGGTGGCTGAGGGCGCCGGCGTAGATAATCTCGCATTGGATATCGTACTGTTCGGCGATTAATTTGTAAGTCCAAGCGCTTGAAAGTGCGTCGGGATCTGGAAAATCTTGCAGCAAGATTAACTGGCGAGTGCCTTTGTGCCGATCGAACATTTGGCGCAATTGCTCGACTTTGCGATCGTGCAATTCCTCGCGGAGACGGCCGCGATTCTCTTCGGAAGCAACTTCGGCTTTGCTGCGCCGTTTCCCCGGCGCACTCACTCCGGGTACAACCTCGCTGCTGGCTTCAAGTTCACCTTCGCGGTTGCCGGATGTTTCATCGGAATTGTTAGGGGGATGGTCTTTCATCGTTGAAAATTAACAATTTAACTATTTCAAGATTTGCACGACATTCGATCTTAAACCCGGTTTCTTTGTAGATGCCTCGTTTTCCAAGCCAATACTTCTTACGAGAAACCGGATTTAAGAGCGTAAATTCTATCTTTAACTTTTTAACTGATGCACGGCGTGTGCGTTGCGAGGAACGAAGCAATCTCAGGACTCAGAACTTCCGCAAAAAACCCCCGCGCTTGCGCTGACAGGGGTTTTAAAGGCCTATTACATATTTTTGCCATTCTTTGTGCATACCGCTCTTAACGTGTTTAGTCACTTCAAAATAAAGACCGCTGTGAGGTTTCCTAGGCGGATAGCGCAGCGACATTCCCGCTTCTTTCGGCGTGCGGCTGCCTTTATTGACATTGCAGCGCACGCAAGCGGTGACGAGATTTTCCCAACTGTCCCCTCCTCCGCGCGATCGGGGAATTACATGATCGAGGGTTAAATCGTCGCCCGTATAACTACAGTATTGACAAGAGTGTGCGTCCCGGTGCAAGATGTTCCGGCGGGTTAGCGGAATATCCTTATAGGGAACTCGGACGTAATGCCGCAGTCGAATCACAGTTGGTAGCGGGAAGTTTGGCGCAATAAATTTCCCGTTGTGTTCTACCTGTTCTGCTTTTCCTTTCAGCAACAAAACTACCGCCCTTCGCCAATTGGTGATGTTAAGGGGTTCGTAGGAGGCGTTCAGCACCAGAACATTGCCCATTGTTGATTATTAAAGAGAATATTTTTCCCGATGGTAACACAGGTTCCACTTTAGGTGGGGCGGGATCGGGAAGAGCGAGGCGATCGCAAAAAACGCTGAAAAACCAATCCTTTACCCTATACCTTCGCGCCTGCGCCCCCTAGGGCTGCATCTATTTTCTGCCTTTGGTGTTTGTCAGCGAGCTTTTTTCCCGGAGTTTTGGCCCAGATGAGGCCAGTGTGTGCGATCGCAAAAATTTGCCGAATAAATTTTATTTTTTTCTCTAAATGCCTAATCTTCCCGGCAACAAACAGTTTAAATTTTTAGACTATTAGTAACCTTAAATGAAAAAGCTTATTACTGCTCATGAAATTTCGGCTCTTAAAGTCAGTTTTTAGCGCGTCAATTATTGCCCTTGCTGCTCCGATTTTAGCAAACAGTCCAGCCTTCGCCCAAGCGCCTTCATTCTTCTGTGGCGCTACTGGTGGCCGCCCCGCTACAATTGCAGTCCAACAAGGCAAAAATATTCCCGTTATTTTGTGGCTAGCTGATAACTATTTCAATGAATCAGGAGAAGATGCGATTACTCGGTGCACCAGAGTCTCAGGAATTCTCAACAACTCGCAACCGCAAGGAAGCTGGGATAATATTGTCACAGCAGGTGCATCTAGCAACGGTCAATTAATTATTTGTGCAGCTAATCCTCAAGACGGTTCCTGTAGATTATTATATCAAGTACCCAAAGGTCAAAATCCCGAACAAGCCCGACAAGAACTCTTAAAAAGAGTTACAAATCCTAATGTAAGTGTTTCGCCTGTTAAAGTAAATTGATAATCATTAGTAGGGACACCGCACCGTGCCCATAGGTGTCAACTTAAGGTACAACCAATAGTCCGGCAGGGGTTGAAACCCCTGCCTCAAAGCTAAAGTCCTCGCTTCAGAGGACTAATGAGTGGAGATTCTTCTCTTCAGTCCTCTTTGAGAGGACTTTCGCTATTAGACAGGGGTTTCAACCCCTGGCGGACTTGATGGACGACTAACAGACTTGGCGGGCTGACAGCTTAAGTTGACACGAAGAAGGGCACGGTGCGGTGTCCCTACTTGCAGATAGTTGAAACTCTTGTAAAATACTTCGGTTGAGTGGCGAAAAAATTGCAGCTTTGCTTCAGCAATTCTTCTAACCCTTCAACCTGCCTCAACCATACAGTGCCGTTGCTTCCAGCTACAGCAATTTGTTTTCCGTCTCCACTCCAACTGACACTAACAACATTCTCCTCGAACTCAAATTGAGCAACCTGCCGCCCCGCTAAATTCCACAGCCGTACAGTCTTGTCAATTCCCACTGTAGCAAGCCGTTCTCCGTCGGGACTAAAACTAATTGATTTCGCATCAAAATGCAAGGTTTGAAATTCCTTAACTAATTCTTTTTCTGACAGATTCCACAGCCCAACTTTGCCATTTAATGTTACTGTAGCAAAGCGATACTGGTGTTGAGCCGGAGTGAAACTGATCCCAATTGCCTGAATAGGCAGTGTTTTTTTTAGCTTGCCCGACAAATTCCAAAGTCGCACTGTAGATTTGCCATCTAAAGTCGTTATGAAATCACCCTTTGGGCTAAAATTTACGCTTCTCACTAAGCCGTTGTGACCTGGGAGTTTCTGGCTAGGCGATACTAATTGTGGCAGTTTTGACAATTGCCAAATTGCAGCATAGCTGTCTATCCCTGCCGCCGCTAATAACTTTCCTTCCGGGCTAAAACTGATGCTGGTAACAGAGCCTTTAATTCCTTTCAAAGTAGAAATATTTTTCCCTGATAAATTCCATATTTTAACTGTGCTGTCCCTTCCGGCGGTCGCTAAAAATTTACCATTCGGGCTAAAGTTTACCATATTAACTGACTGCTGCAAAGCTTTCCATTCAGCAATTTTTTGCCCGGAAAAGTTCCAAATCCGAACTCTATCGTCTATTCCTGCGGTTGCTAAAATCTGCCTGTGTGGGCTAAAACTGACGCTGGTAACTGCACCTTTATGAGCTTGCCAATTTATCTTTGTTTGCGGAAGTGATGAGGCTTTTGTCTGGTGTGTTTCGCTAATTCTATCGAGGATTATTTGTAATGCTAACAGCGGTCTAGTTGCCGGATATTGTTCTAGCTTAGGTTTGTTTTTAACCAAGGTTTTTAATTTGTTCCCGGAGGCGATCGCCCTCAGTAAAGCTTCTGATAAAGCTTCGGTGTTTTCGGTTTTTTGAGATACCGCCAACAGTAAAGCATCGCTGCCATTTTGTTCGATTTCAATACTTGCTTGTGCTAGTTTAAACCGCTGGTAAGCGAGAGTTGAAAAGCCGATCGCCGCCAGTAACGATGCTGCCAGTACCGCAGAACCGATGCCGATCCACTGTTTAGCTTTTTGTTTGGCAGAGTCAGCTTCACTCAAAGCTTTTTCGGCATCACAGACAGCTTTTTTGGTTTCGAGTGTAGCTAAATGCAGCAGTTGATTTTGGTCGCTCAAAATCACTTTCTGGCTGGCAGTCAAAAACTGAAAATCTTCGTTTCTTAAACTTTTTCCGGCAGCCCAAACTAATGCTGACTGCAAATCATCTCCTCGCAACAGTTGGGAATCATCTTCACAGCTAGAATTTAGCCAGACTTTAATTGCTTCCGAGTAAGGCGAGAGTTTTTCTAATTTTTCTTCAATTAATTTTTTGTTAAATACAGCTTCATAAATCGGATTAGAAATTGTTAATTTTTCCCCGCGCTTAACGATTAATCCGCTTAAGCGCAACTCCATTTGTTCGGCACTACCATCGGGGACAATTTCAGTTTGCTCTAAAATTTGCTGATATAATCCTAGTCTCCTGACAATGCGCTGGTTTTCTTTGAAAAGCCGATCGCGAATTGTGGACAAATGTTCTGGAACATCCTGAGATTCCCAATTCTCCACGATTTTCAAGCGTACTACCTTTTCAACCCACTCTTGAGGATTTTGGATGGTATCTTTCCCCCCGAATGTAGGGGCGGTGCCCCCGTGCCCGCCCTGGGGTAAATTCGGGATTAATTCGGCATTTTCCAACAATAGTTTGCACAGCTTTTGAGTCAGGAACGGCTGCCCGCCCGTCCAATACAAAACCTCTCTCAAAACTTGATTAGGGCTGTCTGTAAACTCTGCCAGCCCCGCTGCTAGCGGTTGCGCTTCTGTTTCGTCAAAACCAGTTAATTCGATCGCCTTGCCAATATTAAAAGGGGTATTGCTGGTGGCATTTTGCTCGCGGCACAAATCCGTCGGCGATGCTACACCTAAAAGGGCCCAAGTTAGGCGATCGAACTCTGAATTGTTGGCGCGCTTGTTGTAGCACGATCGAATTAACGCTAAAAAATCATCGGCGGGAAAATCTAGGGCGAGAATGCTGTCGATTTCGTCAATAAAAATGACAATATTGCTGGAAATGTTCGGTAACAGTACGGTTTCGATGAATTCGCTCAACCTTTGAACCGGGGTTAAAAAATTGCGATCGCGCCACCAAGTCCGCACGTTGACAATATCCGACAGGTTAAAGTTATTTTCCAGAATGCGTAGCAAACCAGCATACCACTGTTCGGGAGTTACGCCGCGATTGCCAATTTCCGAAATGTCGATCGCAGCACAAGCAATTCCTTCATTTCTCAGCCGCTGAATTGTCCGCACCTGCAAGCTAGATTTGCCCATTTGCCGGGAATTCAAAACATAGCAAAATTCCCCCGCCTTCAATCCGTTATATAAATCGTCGTCTGCTTGCCGCTTCACATAATTGGGAGCGTTATTTGTCAAACTCCCACCGACTTGATAGTAACTGGGTTTTGTGGTATAATCCATAGGATAAAATGGTAAAATCAAAAAAATATATTGGGGTCATTCTGCGGTTAAAACCGCTACTACACGAACAAAGTCCGCCCTCGCGAGACTGAAGAAATGAGGCGTATTAAAGGAATCTTTTGTATCATATATTGTACCATAATACAACATGAAAACTGATTGGACTGGATATAACGACGACAAAGACAACTTAAGAGCTGAAATTTGGTCTTTGCTCAAGCAGCAAGCCGCATCTATTGGCGATCCGTTTGGTCATATTCCCAACTTTGTTGGGGCCCAGTTGGCGGCGGAAAAATTGGCAAATTTACCAATTTGGCAACAAGCAAAAACGATTAAGTGCAATCCAGATGCGGCGCAAAATCCGGTGCGGATGCAAGCTTTGCAAGATGGAAAACGCCTGTATATGGCAGTACCGCGCTTGACAGACGATCGCTGTTTTGTAGAGTTAACGGCTGGGGATTTGCAGAGGCAAAATGTATCTATTGCCGAAAGTGCGATCGCCCGCAAAGCACTCACTTGCGGAAAATTGGTAAGTTTTGCAGAAATGGAGGCGATCGATTTAGTAATAGTTGGTTGTGTAGCAGCAGGGCGCAACGGGGGAAGAACCGGGAAAGGTGCAGGATTTGCCGATTTGGAATTGGCGATGTTGACAGAATTCGGGTTAGTAGAAATCGATACGCCAATTGTGACTACAGTGCATCCTTTGCAAATAGTCGCAGATTCGCGTTTGCCAATGCAGGCTCACGATTGGGCGCTGAATTGGATTGTGACTGCTGAGGAGGTGATTGAGACTAATACAATTTATCCGCGTCCAATTGGGTTAAACTGGGATAGTATACGGCCGGAACAGTTGGAAAAAATTCCAATTTTGCGAAAGTTGAGAGAGCAATTAACCAATAACCAATAGCTTGGAATCAAAATCAAGGCAAAAGAGCATCTACAGCGATCGCCCCAATTTCTCGGCCTTCAATAATAATCGGTATAACAGCCGATCGCCCGAAATCCAACCTTTGACTATAATCTGGCTGCTCAACTTCAACAAGAGGTTGAGAGTACACCTCAACCAGTCCTTCAACAAGATTCACAATCCAATAAATCGCAATTCCAGCGCGGGCATAAATCTGTTTTTTTACAGTGCGATCGCGCTGAAGTGTCGTATCAGATACTTCAATAATCAGGGCAATATCTTCAGCACCCGGATGGCGATCGAGATACTGTCTTGTATCCCCTCGAACAACCACTATATCAGGTTCTGGTTCGCTGTTGGATAGCGTGATCGGTTCTTGAGAATCGACATACCAACCAGGGGGTAAAATATTCTCTAAAGCTGTTCTGACAAGACGAGTTGTGACTCGATGCGGTGGATTTTTTGGCATTTTGAAAACCAGCCAACCTTCCAGCAATTCTACAGAGTCATCATCCGTGAGAATGCCAGCTTTAATTATCGCATGATACTGCTCGATGCTCAAGCGCAAAATCAGATCGTTCGGAATTGCTGCAACACTTTCGACGGGCGGCATAACTGTCTGGGCTAGTTGATTATTGTTTTATTTTACTGTTTCTTTAACGAACCGCGAAGGCGCGAAGCAAGACAGAAGAAGAAGACTATAAGCTGATGATATATCTACTTTGTGGTGAACACGCGCCATGCAATGAAAGCAGTAAAGGCTAGATAACCAAATACGGCTATCCAATCTAGCCAATTATCGGATGTTATCAAAAAAATATCGTTCATGGGTATCATTCACCTGATTATTACTTACAGAAATTATACCAAATCTAGGTTAGTTATTCCCATCTCTCTCTTGTGGAGACTCTGCGTACTCTGCGTCCTCTGCGGTTAAATCATTCCTATGCAACCGGAATTGAGAAGACCGAAAGCATCCAGGATACAAGCCCCCGGATGAATCTGGGGAGAAATAAAAAACCTGTATCCGAGAAACTTGCCCCCCGAATTTATCCGTGGGGTCAAGGCTTCAATCTAAAATCTAAAATCTAAAATCTAAAATCGATTGACTGGCTTTTTAGGAAAATTATATTAAGTCTTTTTCAGATTTTCCCGATGCTTCGTCAAGAAATCTAACAGTGCTTCCGCCTGTGGAGATGGCTGTAAACTGGCGTAAGAATAGCGATACAAACCTCTGCAAATCAGAGATAACCGCGTTGGGAAATCAAGCACTGATGGGATATCGACAATCACATCATCAACTGGTGGAATATCCCCTCGCTGACAATATACGGCATAGCTAATTCGAGGCGATTTAGCCCGACTGCTGCTGCGGCTTCCCCAGTGAAAAACGTATTGATCCCAGCACGATAGAGTACCAGCTTGTGTCGGTAAAGCCCGGATATCTTCCAAGGCAAATTTAGTAGCTTTTGTCTGGAGATTTTTGATAGCTTCAGCATACTCTGGATCGCGGTTGGCCGGAATCATGTACATACATGAATTGAGGGGATTGGCCTCAGTAATTGTCACCCAGAGAGTAAGCACTGTCGGCATACCGTCGGAGTCTATAGTATTTTCGTACTCGGCGTCGCGGTGAGGCTCAAATCCTTTGCCGCTGTCAGAAGTTTCTATGTAATAAACCCAAAAATTTGGAACTAGCTTGTAGCCGTTTCCCAAAATTCCTGTCAAGGTTGAGTTAAAGTAACCAAATGCTTGATAGAAGACATCGTAGACGAGGGCAAACATTGTCGGAAACCCGGCTTTTCGGACATTTTCTATACAGTCGCGCATCTGGTGAATAGTAGCAGCAGGTATAACGCTAGGAGTTTGGAAATAGCCTTCTTCTCGCAGTTGCAGCCTGTACTCGTCAATTTCGGCTTTTGGGATTCCCGAAACTTCTGAAAAGCCTTCAAAGGGTCGATCGGAAATAGTTGAATTGGGGTTGAGCTCGCGCCAGTAGTTAATATCTTCTGCTTGTGGCAAAAGTGGAATTAATTTATCTAAGTCAAGAGACTTTCTCAGAGTGACAGTTTCTTCAGTCATCGATCCTATTTTACGTTGATACTGCACAAGGGAAAGCTGGGACGATCGCTCTTTTGCGATATTTGTGCTGCTCTTTCCCCATACTGCTAATTCTACGTCATTAACGAGCTAAAATATCCAATTAATTAACTCCTAAATGTGTTGTAAAATATTGTCGGTACAGTTCGCACCTCGGCACGCACTCGTTCCCCTGCAATTTCACCAACCCCAAACTGTCTAATTTAAAAGCCTGCATCGCCTTTAATTGCACCGGAGAGTCCGCCACTACAATCTCTCTCATCCCCTGCGCCAACTCTGGATATTCTTCTAAATTCCACAATTGGCGGCGCAAATGGTCGCTGTAAATTCCAGCATCTGCGATCGCACTTTCTTTTAATTCATCTAGTGTCAAATCCGATCGCGAAATGTGATATAATGCAACTCGCACTAAATACGGATGTCCGCCGACAATTGCCATCAATTCCTCAACTTCTGCCTCCGACCAATTCAAATTATGGCGCGCTGCTAAATCTTGGATTTGCCCAGCGTTGAATTCCGGCAAATCAACGGGAAGTCCGACGTTGAAAGGCGATTGATTGATGTTCATCGGGATGTAAACTTCCGTGGAGTGAACGACAATTAACCGCAGTTTTTTCCAGATGTCGCGCCGCTTCGATTCTTCGTGCCACGCCCGCAGCAATCCTAAAAAGTCTTCGGCAATGTCGGGATATTGGAAAACGCGATCGATCTCGTCTAATCCTAAAATTAAAGGACTGTCGATTTGCGGTAAAATGTATTTTTCAAAGTAATCTTTGCAGTTAACTTTGCTGCCAAAAATCTCGTCCCAATAATCGTCTAATTGATTTGGTAAGTGCAACTCGCGGCCGACGTAAGCGCAAAACCACTTTAAGAATTTATCTAAGTTGGCGAATACGGCTTTATCTACTAACTGAAAAGTTAGCGGCACGGTGCAATAGCCTTGACGGGCTCCGTGATGCAAAATTCTTGCCATCAAGGAAGTTTTGCCCATTTGTCTCGGTGCTTTAATTCTAATTAACGCGCTGGGTTGCACAATAGTTTGATAGCAGCGTTCTTCAATGGGCGGGCGTTCTACATAAAATTGAGAAGCGACATCGACTTGTCCTCCCGGTAATTCAGGTTCGGCGGCGGGTAGAGGTATTTCGTCGCTGCTAATTTCTAATAGCTGTTTTTGTGTTAAATCTTCCGTTTCTTCTACGACGGGTGCGGGTTGTTCTGCTAGTAAATTCAGAACCTCTTCGATAATAATTGGAGTGTCGGCGGTGGTTTTCCATTCCCTCTGTTTGATGCGGTACAGATAACCCCGCAAGTCGTGATTTAGAGGCGCGTTCAGCGGAAAACCGACGCGGATGGGGAGAATTATTGGTTTTTTGTCATGGCGGGAGTCTTGGAGTTCTTTTGCTTGCTGAACTTGATATGTTAGTAATTCGCTTTGGTTTCCGGTTGGTGGCAGCAGCAACAACAAATAATCGCATTCTTGGAGGAAGAAATTAATGCGATCGAACCAATTATCTCCTAATCTAATGTTATTTTCTGCTGTGAAAACTGTATGACCGATCGCGCTTAAGGCCGTTTCTAACTGTTTTCCCAACTCGCGATCGGGTTCGGCGCTGCGATAACTGACAAATACTTTAACAATTCTGCTGCTGGTGGGTATTTCCCCCGCTGGCGGCAAATTGTCCAGCTCGTCTAAATTTTCCGGTTCCTCAAGTTTAGCCGATCGATGGTCGCTAGCAGCCAGAGTCATTTCAAAAGCCGCGAACAACTGTCGAATTTTACTCAAATCCGCACCTTCTCTACCCTGCTTAATTTTGCTGACTGTATCGGCACCAACGCCAGACTCGGCCTCGATTTCAGTCAGAGTACCTCTAATGTTATATCGGTCAGACCATTCTTGGAGCGCCTCGTTAAGTTTCTTTAAGCCAGAGGCAGTGAGAATGCGACCGCGATCGCGTTTTGACTTGAGCACTTCGCTTGCACTAAAAGGGGAACGAATCTAGAAATTTTAACGCCTTAAGTCCCTATTTTAGGCGATTTTAAGGAAGATAGTCAGCCAGCCGGAATTTAAGGGATTTTACTTGGAGAGGTTTTTGGGGCGATCGACTCCTCAAACTCTGTCCTGATAACGGCTTCAACAGTTGAATATATTTGAGGATAAAAAGTTTTTCTTAACTCCCCAATCTCCGCCACTACTCACCACTTAACTTTTTAGAGTAGATACACCAAGCAAAAAAGGAGCAGCCAAATGAGCAAAATCTTACACAGACTGGCAATGGCCGCTTTGGGAACCGCCGCCATTTTCACAATTAATACACTTAATAATTTAACAGAAGCATCAGCGGCTGGTAAATTTGACGAACCAGAAATTTATCAAAACACAGTTTTTCCACTTGGCGTACCGGGTCAGTTCCATAAATAGGGCAATCCATTGATTGATTGATTTAATTGAATTAAGGAGAAATTATGAAGTCTACACTGTGTTCACCACAACCTATAGCTACCAAATCTGATTCCGTTGGCGCTGAGGCGATCGATGCCTGCACTGCACTTGCGTGGGTGGAATTGGTAGCATTAGATGCCAGCGCTCTGACGGGGGATGATTGGCTGGCTTTGTGCGATGATATAGATAGCGGGGAAATCTACCGCTGCTGGTTTTTGTGGTGCGATCGCGAAGTTAGCGGTAATTGGGAAGCTTACGATCCTTTGAGCGATCGCCGATTTGTTGCTAAAGGAAAAGTTTTTCTCAAAGCCGCGATCGACTCCCTTGAAGATGCTAGAAATCGGGAGGTCGCCTAACTTGAATTCATCTCAGGTGAATAAAATTTGTCCATACAAAACAATAATTCTGCCAAGAGAATTCGCCACTGTAGAAAGTTTTGTCCGCCTGCGCGAGACTGGAAGAAAAAGGGGTAATAAAACCGGATTTGATATGAGTCCGGGAAACGGAATACTCTCAAAGAAAATAAAAAAAATACGGCTGCGGGCAAGAGTTGACTGTATGATGCTAGGTGCTTCGTATCGAAAGCGGTTGATAACGTTTTTCCAGCCGCTTTCTCGCTGCGGCCATTCAACTCTTTCTCTTTAAACATGACTCTAAAACTGCACAGCCACCAAAATGATTATTGAACGTTTGGGGGGAATTGCTAAACTCAACGAGCGTTTTCGCAGTTGGGGATTAACTGACACCAGAATTAGCAATTGGCTAGGCGATTTTCAAGGAACAAATACCACAAGTTCTGTGGATATGGTAAAGCTGCTGGCGATGCTGTCTCGCGATAAATTAGTCTCTGCATCGAGTCGGGAACAAGCTTTAGAATTACTGCGGCACACAACCACTAGAACGCTGTTGCCTTCAGGTTTAGACCCCGGTGCAGTTATTGCTGACAAAACCGGAGATATCGGCTTTGTAGTTGGCGATGCGGGAATTATTGATATGCCCAACGGCAAGCGTTATTTAGCGGCAATCTTTGTCAAACGTCCTTACAATGACCCGATTGTGAGAGATTTTGTCCGTCGAATTTCGCGGATTGTTTACAATTATTTAGACCAACCTGCGGCGAGAGGATCGCGAATTAAATAACTTACAATTTTAATTGTTATTGTGGAATGGGCGTCCCGCCCGTCCTTTTTGGACGGGCGGGACGCCCATCCCACAAACTTGTGGAAGTTATTTAATTCTCATTCCAGAGTACCGGATAATTTGCGTTAATCTGAGATGTTGCACCATTGTCAATAAGCCTTTTGAACGGGCTCTCCGGCCCCTTCCACAAGAAAATCTACTCTTTGTGGAACAGGCATCTTGCCTGTTCTTGAGAAGCAATATCTCCCGTTGATCAGACAATTCGGCGATTGAAATCCCTACTAAACAAACAAAGTCCGCCTTCGCGGACTTGAAGAGAAGATTTTTAATTACTAAGGACTATTCTTTTCGCTCGATTGCTACAGTCAAATGAGCCGCAACTGCCCCAACTGTAGCAAGTACAGCAGCAATTGGAAAGACTACTGACCCGGCAACGCCGCCTACCAATCCCGCCATCAGCGGAATGTCTGCCAAAGTCCGCCCTTGGGAGTTTTTGATGACGAGGCGGCGGAGTTTTCCTTGCTGAATTAGTTCTTTGACTTTACCAATTAGGCTGTCGCCACTAATCTTAAATTCTTCCACTCTGACTTTTTCCTCGGTTGCAAATTCTGAGGCGAATACATGAGTTTCAACTGTTGGGTTGGCTGAATTTTCGGCCGCTGCTGTTTCGTCTTGTAGAATTGTTACTTGTTGTTCTAGTTGTGAGTTCATTTTGTGTAAGGGCGGGTGAAAACCAGCCGTTTAATTTCTATACCCTTATCTTCGGCGATCGCACTTGGGAATGACAGGCAAGGAAACCCTACAATCTGCATTCGTACTTTCCACCCCCGTCTTTTTACTCAAAACATTATTTCGGTGGCGTTAGATCAGGGCGGGTTTATCTCTTCCTAAAGGTAGAGAAGATATTGTGGAAACAACCCGTCGCTAGATACAAGTAAGGTGCGTATTGCCAGCAAGGTCAAGGTGGATGCTGTCTGTTGAATCCTTAAGTTGGACACCAAGCGAAGTAAAGTCAGGGAAAATAATTAAAATTAAAACTTTATATTTCTACAATGACTTCAAAAGTGATTGCTATCTAGGCACAATCAAGCTATGGCTTGCAATGCCAGTTCTCAAAAGCACCCCAGAGATAGCGAGCGCGCTGGCGAATCACAATAAAATCAGAAATGCAAACCGAGTACATCAACGAACATCTGAATCAAGATATTAAGCTTGCAGATTTAGCTCAATTGCTGGGCATGAGTCAATTTCATTTCAGCCATCTGTTGAAGCAGTTGATAGGCACATCTCCCTAACCATAATCGATCGCGCAACGGGTAGAACGGGAGAAGCAGTTGTTGAAATAAAAAGAGCGATCGATTAAGGAAGCGCGATCGCGGCTATTTGACATAGATAGTTTGAGCGGTAGAGAGAATTTCAAAGGCGGCGAATCCAGTTGGAACTGCGATCGCCTTTCTAGCAGCAACTATATCTCGACAATATTCTATAATACCAGGTAACAATGAGACTTCTATTTTGCATTTTTACATAAATTTCTCATTAATAACTCCATTGATTCAGAATCACAAACTGATTATTTAGTTCATATTCGGCTGTTTCTAAATTATCAATTGCCTTCACAATCGCCTGATAACTCATATTCTTAGAAGCTTCAGAATCTTGATAAACTGCCAAAATTCCTGAATGTTCTGGGTTCGCTTGATGCAATTGCTGAAAGTCATCACAATTGCGTGTAAGCAGCACTCTTTCATTTTGTCTTGCAGCGTCTAGCACGACTGAATCTGGATGATTCATTAAATCCAATGTATTGACTGTGGCTACATCGTGACCTGAATCCTTACGAAGATTGACTAAATACTTTGCTTGAGAATCTTCGTCAAGCAGCATTCGTAGGCTCAACTTGGACTCCTTTTACTTCCAATCGATAGCGTTCCTCGTCTGCTTCTAATTTTAAAATTTCTTGATGATTTTGACAGTAATGAATCGCCTCATAGATAGCAGACAGGGGTAAATCCCAATTTTCGGCAGCTTGTTCGGGTGACATCCCATTGGCAGTCATGTCTCGCCAAATAGTCGATGCCAGTAATTTACGTCCCTTAATGTAAAGTTGTTTGCGCCAAGGATGAGGACGTGCAATTAAATATTGCCAATTCTCGATTTCTGGTGTACTTTGCAGGGATTGAACGATCGCACTTAGCAGCGCAAGGCGATCGCTGACTGATAGTTGGCTGGCTTTTTCTTTAAGCTCTTGCAAGGACATAAAAACATACTCCAACAAAGGTTGGTATTTGAATTATAGTACATTGGAAGGCGATCGCGACTATTTGACTAGCGATAGTTTGAGCGGTAGAGAGAATTTCAGGACGGCGAATCGGGTTGGAACTGCGATCGATCGCCCGTTTACTGATTAGATCGACTCGTCTACTTAGCAGTGCTTCGAGTTCTTCCTGCATTTGGGCGCGATCGAGTAGACCCCAGTTGGCTGTGGGGGCAAAAGCAACTAGGATATCGATAAATCGAAGCAGCAAAACGCCTGGGAATCGATCGCCCTAAAATCACTGATTTGCTGCGTGGCAAACTATCTGAGTTTTCAATCGATCGCCTGTTCCGGTTCTTAAACGCGCTTGGTAGTGATGTGGAGATTCGGGCGATCGCAAAACCTGAATCTGATTCAGACGCTAAGAGAAGAGTGATTGCTATCTAGGCCCAATCCAGCTCTGACAGATGCGGACATTGCCGTATAGGTGTAAGTTCAAGAGCCACAGCCATTCGCAGCACAGAGTTTCGGCTATTTACAGGCAGGACACCGAGAGCCGGAGCGAATTAAGCGATCGAGGTTTTGTACAGTACGCAGTTTGTTATGCCGCTTTTCAGTAGTCATAATCTTCGTCTCTCCAATATGGCTCAATCTCCCCAAAATCAATGCTGGCAGGTGTTTTCATCTCCACTTCAACCTCATCTACTTTGACCTGTGCGCCAACACTTTTAAAATCACCTGAAAATGTAATTAAAACCTCCACCTCCAAATTGGCTTGAGTATTTACGCTATAGCCTCCTATTTTAACATAATCTTTGTCGATATAACCGCCGACATAAAATGAAAAACTGCACTCAACATTGACATCAACACTTAATTTTGATTCAACTATCAAGCTATTGTCATCAAAGTTAACTGGTCTAAATATTATGTTAGGAGACTCAAGCAATTCAAATTCAAATCCCGTGACGTTGATTTGTGTTACTTCTTGTTCATAATTAAAAGAAGAGTTAGCCGCTGGATAAATATCCATTTCATAAATATTATAATTTAAAGCATCAAGCACAGCTTGTTTTACATTTTCAAGAGCCCCATTTTCATATTTTTTGGATAAATCTCTACATAGATCATCAGCATTTTGAAACAGTGCTAGAACCCAGGCAAAATCATCGCTATAGTAAAGTGTTTCAGAACCTTTGCAGAAATTTTTCCAGTCATTGTCAAGTGTAACAACAATAATTTTTGTTTTGTTTTTATTAGCCCATGTCTCAAGAGATATTAAAGCAATTGCATCAGGAAATTCTTGTTTCTTATTACCCTTTTCCGCAAAAGGGGGTTGGCTTCTAAAATATTTTTGTATGAGTTCGCTGACTATTAAATAATCTTTAGCTTCGATAATCTCCAGAGATGTAGCCTCTATAAACTGACTAAATCGCTCAGACGCAACTTTTTGTGCTTCACGGCCACCGAAAAGTGACTTTTGTATCTCTTCAATATCACTATCCTCAACTTGCCAATAATTTTTAGCGTCTTTGAGAGCTTTATTAATCTCCCTTTGTGCAGTTTGGGCTTTTTCAGTTATGTGCAATAATACTTCCTCTTTAACCACCTCGGAGATAATCAACTTTGTAGGACGATCTAAAAATTGCTCTAATTGCTTAAGCAGCCCAGACTCTAGCTTTAACCCTTGAGACTCAAAAATTGATGTATCCAAACTAATTGCTCCAACCTCTCCCCTTCTGACAAGCTCCTTAAGTTCATTTAGTTCCATATATTTAAGTCACGCAGATATAAGATATTAATACAAACATTTTACCATATTCTTAACATTTATTAAGCTTTACATAGTCATAAAAATCGAGTGCGCCCTTGTCTTAAAGAAGTTTCATCGGAACGATCGACCATACCGACGCAGCCGGACTCGATCGAACTTGCGTTAAACTAAGTCAGGTAAATGACTTTCTATACAGATGACTATTTTTACTCTGCGATCGATCAAAAAAGACTTCGGCATCAAGGAACTCTTGACAGATGCCAGTTTCAGCCTGGATGAAGGCGATAAAGTCGGACTCATCGGCACCAACGGTTCCGGCAAATCAACCCTGCTGAAAATGATTGCAGGCTTGGAGTCGATCGACTCTGGCGATCGCTGGGTCAATCCAGGGTCTACAATTGTCTATCTCCCCCAACAGCCGGATTTAGACGAAAATCACACTGTCTTAGAGCAAGTATTTGCCGACAGTGGCGAACAAATGGCTTTAGTGCGAGAATACGAGGAAATTTCCGATCAATTGTCCCACGGCAAAGGCGATACAGACAAGTTAATGGCGCGTCTGTCTGCGGTGTCGGAACGCATCGATGAGGTGGATGCGTGGGATTTGGAAACCAAGGCGAAATTGATTTTGACCAAGTTGGGGATTGAGGATTTTGATGCGAAAATTGCCGACTTGTCCGGCGGCTACCGCAAGCGAATTGCCTTAGCAACGGCCTTGTTGTCCGAACCCGATGTATTGCTGATGGATGAACCGACAAACCACTTGGATGCGCTGTCTGTGGAGTGGTTGCAGAACTATTTGAACGGCTATCGCGGTGCTTTGCTGCTGATTACGCACGATCGCTATTTTCTCGATCGCGTTACCAATCGCATCCTGGAGATCGATCGCGGCGACCTTTACAATTATGCGGGCAATTACGCTTATTACTTGGAGAAAAAAGCCCTATCTGAAGAATCCGCCGCCAGCAGTGTTCGCAAACACGCGGGTGTATTGCGGCGCGAATTGGAATGGCTCAAACGCGGGCCCAAGGCGCGCAGTACCAAGCAAAAAGCTCGGATCGATCGCATTAAAGATATGCGAGCCCAGGAGTTCAAAACAGCCAACGGCAAAGTCGAAATTGCGACAGCAGGCCGCCGAATTGGTAAGAAGGTAATTGAGTTACTGAATATCTCTAAAGCTTACGGCGATCGCACTTTAATTAAAGATTTTACCTACAATTTCACTCCCGAAGACCGGATAGGAATTATTGGCTGCAACGGTGCGGGAAAATCGACGCTGATGGATATCATCACCGGACGCATCCAGCCGGATTCGGGTACTGTCGAAATTGGTACAACCATTCATATCGGTTATTTTGACCAGCATTCAGAGGATTTGACACCGAACGAAGACCAGCGAGTTATTGAATACTTGAAAAGTGTGGCCGAGTTGGTGCAAACGGCGGATGGGGAAATCATTACTGCTTCTCAAATGTTGGAAAAGTTTCTGTTTCCGCCGAACCAACAGTATGCACCGATTAACAAACTTTCGGGCGGGGAAAAGCGCCGGTTATTTCTGTTGAAAGTGCTGATGAGTGCGCCGAACGTGCTGATTTTGGACGAACCGACAAACGACCTGGACGTGCAGACTTTGGCGGTTTTGGAGGATTATCTCGAAGATTTTAACGGTTGTGTGATTGTGGTGTCCCACGATCGCTATTTTCTCGATCGCACGATCGACATGGTTTTCGCCTTGGAGCCTGGGGGCAATTTGCGCTTGTATCCAGGTAATTATTCCGTGTATTTAGATTACAAAAAAGCCGAAGAAGCCAAGGAAATCAAAGGGCAAAAAGAAAAAGAAAAACTTACACGCACGGCTGAATCTAATAATTCAACATCCCAAAGCTCCACTCAAAAATCTACCAAAGTTTCCTTCAATGATAAGCGGGAATACGAACAATTAGAAAGTCAAATTCCGCAGATGGAAGCTGAGAAACAAGAGATTGAAAAGAGGTTGTCTAACAATGCTCCCAGCGGGTTTGCGGAGGTGAAGAAGCTATCGGATCGTTTGGCTCAGTTGACGCAGCAGATCGATCGGGCGACTGAGCGCTGGTTGGAATTGGCGGAACGGGTGGGTTAATTTGGGTTGTCCGAGTGTTGTGTTTAGCTCCTGCTAACAATGACAGGAGCTAGAGGAATGATGAGTGAAAAAATCCCATGCTGAAACGAATATATATTGACAATTTTCGCTGTTTGGTAAACTTTGAACTTGACTTTGATGCAATTAATCTATTTCTGGGTTCTAACGGATCGGGTAAATCAACAGTTTTTGAGGTGTTGCAGAAAATCCAAGCATTTGTCAGCGGCGACAGTAAGGTAGAAAGAATTTTCAAACTTGCGGATTGCACCCGCTGGCAAACTTTACAAATTCAGCGTTTCGAGCTAGAAATTCTCGGCAATGGCGGCTCCTACACATATCAATTAGGAATTGAACACAATCGAGATAAATGTCGTGTTGGGTACGAAAGTCTGTTCTTTGATAACCAGCCTTTACTAAAATTTGAATTAGGCGAAGTTCAACTCTATCGAGACAATCATTCAGAAGGGCCGCAATACCAGTTTGACTGGTCGCAATCTATGCTACCTTCATTAATGCCAAGAAACGACAACACGAAGTTAACTTGGTTTAGAGAACGGATGGCGCGATTTATCATCGTGCAAGTTGTACCCAGCTTGATAGTTGATGAAAGTAGCCAAGAACAAATGCGTTTGACTCCTAAGATGGAAAATTTTGTTTCTTGGTATCGCTACTTGTCTGGAGACCAAGGTAAAGTTACTGAAATTGGAAATATTTTAAGAGGGGTTTTGGATGGATTCACAAATTTTAAGTTTGAGCGAGTAAGCGAAGATAATTGGGTGCTAAAACTGCGCTTGTCAGGAGAAACAGATAACAGCAAGCCAATTGAATATCGTCTGGGAGAATTGTCGGACGGACAAAAAACATTAGTGGCTTTATACGCGCTGATTTACGGTACAAAATCTGAAGACTATACCTTGTGGATTGATGAACCGGAAAACTTTTTAGCATTGCCAGAAATTCAACCTTGGCTGATTGAGATTTATGACCTTTGTAGCGAGGGAAAACTTCAAGCATTACTAATTTCTCACCATCCTGAGTTAATTAACTATCTTTTAGCTTCACCGATTGGCTATTGGTTTGAGCGTCAAAGCAATGCTGCTGTTCGAGCCAAACGAATTAGCAATGAAGTAGCTGATACTTCGGGATTGCCAGTTTCTGAACTGATTGCACGGGGATGGTTGAATGAGTCAGCGTAGAGTTCAGATTGTCATTCTCTGCGAGGACAGACAGCAGGAGGTTTTTGCGCGTTATTTCCTAAAAAAGCGAGGTTTTACAGGTCTAGTTAGAGCTAATATTTGTCCCGAAGGTAGCGAATGTGGATCAGACTATGTACGCAAGCAGTATCCGGTGGAAGTGAAAGCTTATCGCCAGAATAAAAACCGGGTGGCGATTGGATTAGTTGTGGTAATTGATGCAGATACGGGTACGCTGGAAGCAAGACTTAATTGGTTAGCTAGTGTGCTTGATGAACATGAGCAGGAAAATAGGGGAGCGAATGAAGCGATCGCGATTTTCGTTCCCAAGCGCAATATTGAGACTTGGATACACTACTTGCAGGGAGAAACTGTGAATGAGGAGGATGCTTATGCAAAATTTAAGAATAATGAGGCTGTTTGCAAAACCGCTGTTGAGGATTTAGCCGATCGATGTTATTCTCAGAGCTTACCAGAAGATGCGCCGCTATCGCTTCAGGCAGCTTGTGGGGAATTACAGCGGTTGTTACCACTGTTGCAGCCATGAGTTATAAGAAAATCTGCAACCTGTTATTACTGTCAAGCAAACTGACCAAAAACTTAAGACGAGTAAAAGTCTAAAATCCTTCTCAAAGCTGCAATGCGATCGCAAACAGTGGCAAAAAACCCGCTTTTTTTGCGCTCGCCTCCACTAAAGCTGTGTGTCAAAAACTGCGAAGCCCCAGAGGTGGGGTTGACAAAATCAGTAGAATATGCAGTAAAGGTCAGGGTCAGCAAATAAGACTGGCAGCCGAAAACAGGGGCGAAAAAGCCCAAAACAGGTAAAACAAAAGTCGATCGGGCAAAGTAAGTTGGCTGAACACTAAAAATATGGTGATGGGTGAGATACAATTGACCTGTTCTGAGCCAAGAATTGGTCAACATCACAAGTATCCTGTAGAAGTCTGATAGTTGAGAATCTCAGGGTTGTCGAGGAGCGGGAGCAAACAGAAAACTATGCCTCAAAAAGTAATCGCCGAACAGATGTCTTTGGAATCAGCGTCAGAGCCGATCGCCGTGAGGGCGACGGTGGAAACAGTGCCAGCCGAAGCAGTGGCAGTAGAGTCCTACGCCGATCAGTTGATGGACGAACTGTTTGAAGGAGTCGATCGAGCATTCGACGGTAGCGGCGGACTGCCATCGGAACCAGTGCAGCCAGAATTCGTGGCGCTCAAGTCGATATCGGTACCTCAAATAGTTTTGTCGCAGTTGGCACCCCCCCAGTCGCAGCGGGGCGAAAAAGACGTAGAAGCGATCGCCCGCCAAGTCGCCCTAGAAACAACCAAAAAACAGCAGTCCAAACAATCATTCGACAGAATGCTGCTGGGAGCAGCATTTGGGTCGCTGCTGCTAGTCATGGGGTTATGGCTCGCGAGCAGGTCGGGACTCGTGCGCTTGCCCGCCGCCCCCGCACCAGAGACGCCGACAGCAAGTGGCAAAACAGCACCAGATACCCCGTTTGTCGAATACGTGCAGCGCTCCTTAGAAGCGATCGAACAAAAAAAAGCACCCCAGGCTAACCCCCAACTTGCAGGAGTTCCCGCAGCCCCCACCCCAGGGACGCTGCCGAGCATTTCAATTTCCGGCGCGCCGCCGGCAACCGCAGGTCTTTCGACAGCAGTCAACCGCATCGCTGATGCCCTAGAACAAGCCGGCGCACAGCCGGGAGCACCAGCACCCCAAATCGTAGTGATCCCTCCCCCCGCTCAGGTGACTGTGGCTCCGCCTGCTCAGGTGGCTGCGGCTCCGGCGGCTCCTGCTGCTCCTGCTGCTCCTCAAACCGCGGCAGTTTCCCCCTCACCGGCTGCTCCAGCCTCCGGTCGTGCGATCGCCGCTGCGGGAAATCGAGATCCCCTCGCCGCTTCCCCTTCCCCCTCGGAGTCTCCCCAGCCAAAGATTTTGGCTCGCGAAACCGAACCGGCACCAGCGCCCGCAGCAGCCCAGCAATCTGCGCCCGCGCCCGAGCAATCGGCACCGGCCGTCAGCAGCGCCCCGACTTCCGCCCACACGCTGGTAGGGATTTTGGAGTTGGGCGATCGATCGGCTGCTTTGTTTGAAGTAGACGGCGTAGCCCGCAGAATTTATGTCGGCGAAAGCATTGGCGCTAGCGGTTGGACGCTGGCAGAAATCAAAAATCAAGAAGCCGTTATCCGCAAGGGAGGAGATGTGCGATCGGTTTTTGTCGGCCAAAAGTTCTAATCAGTCATCAGTTATGAGTCATTAGTCATTAGTTATGAGTTAGATCATCGGTAATCGGTAATGGGCAGCGATCGGGCTGTATATCACGAGCAGTGAAAACAGTTATAATAACCGACAACTAATGACCGATGATCGATCGCCAGTGACTAAGAACCAATGACTAATAACTAATGACCAATGACTAATGACCAATGACTAATGACCGAAAGCATCCAGGATACAAGCCCCCGGATTCATCCGTCCAGAAATAAAAAACCTGTATCCGAGAAACTTGCCCCCCGAATTTATCCGTGGGGTCAATGCTAAAATCTAAAATCTAAAATCTAAAATCTAAAATCTAAAATCGATTGACTGAGGAATTATAAAAAATGGGCTTATTTGATGATTTCAGCCGCTTTCTAGAAACCAGATTAGAAGAATTTTTGCGTAGCAATCCCCATCTGGAATTGCAGGCAATAGAAGAACAACTGAAGGAACAAGAAGAAGACACTCTGCGACTGATTCTCGATATCCAAAAACAAGAGAAAAAACTGCAAGCCGAAATTCTCTCCGCCGCCCAAGAAATTCAGCGCTGGAACGATCGCATCAACAAAGCTAAAGCTGCTCAAAGGCTCGATTTAGCTCAAGCCGCCCAAGAGCGACAAGCCGCTTTGCTGCGTCAGGGAAATCAGCGCTGGGGTCAAATGCAAGGCTGCAAAGAACGGATTGAAAAAGCAAAAGAACTGTACCGCCAAATTCAAGTACGGCGAAAAGAAGTCCGAGCCAAAGCGGCAGAAGCCGCAACTCGCCCTACCACTAAAACAGAGCCAAATTGGGATACAAAGGGTTGGAATCAGAGTTCAAATTATAACAGTTTTAATGCGGCAGATCCTTTAGAAGAAAAGTTTCAACGCTGGGAAGCAGACGAAGAACTCGATCGAATGAAGCGCAATATAGGCCGATAGTTACGAAAGCATTCCAATCCTTTAGGGACGGGTTCACCGGGAACTCGGATTCCCACTGCAAATATTGGTCAACCCCCCAGACTCTCAGGTATTGCGATCGCTCGCTCAGACTTGATATAATTACCATCCTAAACTTGTAGGGCCAATTAATCAATCATCCCTACAATATTCTCACCTACTTAATTAGCGTTTTTTTAATTTAAATATCGCTGTGGTTATTCACAACGGTTGCTCTGCTTGAGGTGATACTAAACAGCAGTTTCGTATACTTTTGGTGACATTAAAGACATATTGGACAAAAAAACATGGTTTTCTTGTCTTTCGTGGGCTGTGACTGGTAAAATCAGTATCAAAAGAAGGCACTTCTGACTCTATCACGCTCATGTACGCCCTCAAGCTAGAACTCAAACTCAACAATTGTGAACGTACAATAATGGCGCGACACGCCGGTTACGCTCGATTTTGTTATAACCTAGCTCGTACCCTTTACTTGGGCGTGATGGATATCAAAGTCAGCCGTACTCGAAAAATTGCCCTCATCAAAAAAACCTTCACAAACTTCATCAAGAAACAACCAGAATATCAATGGACTAACACTTTATCATCCCGCGTTTATCAAAATGCTTTCCGGGCCTTCAATAGCGCCCTAGAACGCTTTTTTAACGGGGTCAGTGGCTTTCCTAATTTCAAACGCAAGAAATGCGGGGACTCCTTTACCGTAGACAGCAGCAATGGGCCAATATTTCTGATAGCTGGCAATCGGATAAAAATTCCCACATTGGGAACGTTTCGCCTGAAAGAAGCTATCCGGTACAACTGTTGCTCTCAAACATTTACCATCAGCCGTACAGCAGACAAATGGTATGTCAGTTTTACAATAAAAGCTGACAGAATCCCCCCTTTGTATCATGAAGTATCCGAACCGACAGGCATAGATTTAGGAGTTTCTACCTTTGCCACCTTGAGTGACGGTACGGTATACCAACTGCCAAATTCCCTAAAAAAAGCGAAAATCAAGCTAGGGAAACTACAGTACCGCAATCGAAACAAGCAATTAGGCAATAGAAAACTTGGGATTAAAGCCTCGACCCACGCTCAGAAATTCTATCGCAATCAGGCTAAACAACACGCCGATATTGCTCAGGGGCGACGAGATTTCTTGCAGAAAACAACGACAGAAATCAGTCAGAAGTATGCTCACATCCGCATCGAAGATTTAAATGTTTCTGGGATGATGGCAAATCACAAACTGGCTTGTTCAGTTGTAGACTCAGGATTTTATGAATTTAGACGCGAAATCACTTATAAATCTCCCATTTACGGCACTGTTGTCGAACTGGTAGATAGATGGTATCCCTCATCTAAAACTTGCTCAAGCTGCGGCCACGTTCAACCGATGCCACTTCAAGCACGAGTGTTTGTTTGTGAGGCTTGTGGTAACAATTGTAATCGAGACTTGAATGCTGCGATTAATTTAGCATCAGTCCCAAAAGATCGAGTAAGGATGGCTAGTCCTGAATTAACGCCTGTTGAGTAGAAGGAGCCGACTCCCTACGCAGACACAGGAAATAAGTTTTAAGTGTCCGAGATGTCAATCTTGTCCGCTTTATGTCAATCTTATGTAGCAGAAGGTGGCTCTTCTGGCAGCGGAATAAACTCTGTCTCATGAGGAACCTGAGCAAACCGTCCCTCTCTCCAATCGAGTTTGGCTTGCTCAATGCGCGAGTGCCGACTCGAAACAAAATTCCACCACTTATGGCGCTCACCAACAGGTTCACCGCCAATCACAATACAACGAGCCTTGGCTGAAGCAGAAATGTTTACTTCAGTGCCTGAATTTAGAACCGCTAACCGATGTTGTTCTAGAGGCACTCCATCGATCGCAAGCCCCTCTGTTACGCTGTAAACCGCCTGTTCGCTTTGACACTCCCCGGCCTGAAGGCGCGAGGATTCTGAGATCAGCCAGTCGATTTGCTCGTTGATGTCACCACCAGCAA
>NZ_JAUBUB010000079.1:0-30398 GCF_036705265.1 Microcoleus sp. B4-C2 | reverse complement strand
CAAAACGGACGGGCGGGACGCCCATCCCACAATAACAATTAAAATTGTAAGTTATTTAATTCGCGATCCTAAGCGGGATTTCACGTTAGTTGTTAGTTGTATTTTATACGCTTGCTGTTCGGCATTTAAAAAAGCACATCTTCACTTCCGCAGTGAAAAACCCTCTATTCTTCCCCCCCTCAGACTCTCTCCCCCTCTCCCCTTCTCCCCTTCTCCCCGCCCCCTGGCAATCATGATCCGCAGCAGCTTATTTAGCAGGAGTTGCGGCTTGAGAAGTCGGCGGCGCAATATTAATTAATGGCAAAGTTCCGCCTCCTCCCATTACTGTCGGAAACTGGCCGTTCCATTTTTCAATTGCTTGCTGCTGCAAAATTTCGGCTGTTAATGTTTGCCGCTGCAAGCGTTGAGCTTCGGCTTTACCTTTAGCGCGGTTAATTTCAGCTTGAGCATCTTGGGTGGCTTTTTGAACAGTAAATTCTGCTTGTTTAGCTTCTTGTTCGGCTATTTGTTTGGATTCGATGGCTTTGCTAAATTCGGGAGAAAAGCCAAAATTTATTAACGAAACATCTCTGACGATGACGCCGTAAGGTTCCAAACGCTTTTTGAGGCTGTTGTCGATTTCTGTTTTGAGTTCGGTGCGCTTAGTGATAATTTCTTCTGCGGTTTTTTTAGAAGTTGCTGCTTTGAGAACTTCCGAAATTGCCGGACTCAGAATGCTGGTAACAATTTGTTCTTCGTCTCCTATTTGTTGGTAAATTTGATTTACTTTTGCTGGGTCAACATTCCAGTTAACTGCCAAATCTGTCGTAATGCTTTGCAAATCTTTGGATGCTGCATCTGCTTTCAAATCTGTTTTTTGTACCCTCACGCTGAGAGTTTTTACAGAGGTGACGATCGGGAAAATCGGGTGAATGCCTTCATCTAAAATCGCGTCTTGAACTTTCCCGAAGCGCATCATAACGCCCCGTTCCCCTGGGCCGACGAGGGCAAAAGGTCTTAAAATTAAGGCTGCGATGATGAAGACGATGCCACCGACGATGTAGAGAGCTAGGTTGTACTGAACACTTTGCATGGTTTTCATAGGTTAATTCCGCTATGTTGTGTTACTTGATGTTAGTTTTCTCTTCGATATTATCTAAGATTATAACTTCAGGTTAATGGTGCAACAACTCATAAATTCAGTGATTTTTTTTCATAAAAGTCATATAGTTGTGAGGTTTTGGGAACCTCTTAGCTCGATGAGTGGGTATGAACAATCCCACTTGTAGCTGGGTGAGATTATTGATGAATAAATGTTTCAATCATCTTGACAAAGAGGATTTTTTTAGATAAAGCAGAAGTAAATAGATAGCTCGATCGCTCTTTGACAAGCGATAAAAGGGCGATCGCAAAGAGAAAGCTTTCTAGAAAGCTAAAAAATCAGAATTCAACTGCTAATTTGTGGGTAAATTTTAATGGTAAATGGCAGGTGCGTCCCGCTAAAACCTTTGCGGGTTGCTGCAAGCCAGGAAAGATAGAATTTCCATCTGCGACGTACAGACTCTATTTGTAGAATTGGCATCGGCCCGCCTTGCTCAACCCTCCTGAGTAGAAAAAAGACTGCTTGGGCAAGTTGGGAATTTATAGCTACAAACGATAAAAATCCGAGTTTAAAAATGCCCGAAAATAAGTTAAGCTTAGATGAGAACGGTTGAAAAAAAATCAAAATGTTGCAGCGACACCCTTGGCCGCAGACAATTGAAGAGGCGATCGCCATTCAAGAACAGCTTCGGTCAGAGGTAATTACCCAAAATCAACTGGACACAGTTCGGTACGTCGCCGGTGTAGATGTCGGCTACGACATTACAGACGATGTATCGCGGGCCGCTGTAACAGTTCTGAGCTTTCCCGACTTGCAATTGCAGCAGCAAGCTGTGGTTCGCAGTCCTACAACTTTTCCTTATATTCCGGGTTTCCTGTCTTTTCGAGAAGTGCCGGCAGTTCTCGAAGCTTTGGAAAATATCAGTTTGAGGCCAGACTTGATATTGTGCGACGGTCAAGGACTAGCCCATCCCCGCCGATTCGGTCTTGCCTGCCATTTGGGGGTTTTGACAGGGATTCCCACGATCGGAGTTGCCAAAAATCGATTTATTGGAGAACATTCAGAAGTCGGACTCGATCGGGGCAGTTGGCAACCCTTGCTGCTAGAGGGCTCAACGGTAGGAGCCGCGCTGAGGACGCAAACAGGCGTAAAACCGATGTATGTTTCCATAGGTCATAAGGTAAACTTGATAAGTGCGATCGAGTACGTCCTGCGCTGCGCCCCAAAATATCGCTTACCAGAAACCACTCGATCGGCAGACCAACTAACATAGGGATAACTGGCAAGCGCGGAATGCCCAAAAAAAAAGTAAAAAGACCAAAAAAGCATCCGTCTTTGGACTTTTAATTTTTGAGGAGGCGCGGTTAAGTCGAAAAATCCTCTGAGTCTACTGCCAATCAGCTTTCGGTTCCATCCTTCCAGCGAACTAAAGAATGACTATACCTGAGAAAGAGGTATAAAAGTTGGGGGGTTTATAGAATGATTGAAAGACAGTAACCAGCTTAAAAAATTGGCGGCTCTAACTATAGTGCCCGGGCGTGAACTATTTTTAGTTCACATTTGTAAGTTATGAAATATTCATTCTGCGAGTTAAACCAAAAGCTTAGATTCGTCTGATGAGGTTTCATAATTTACCGTCGGATATCTCACCACTGGCTGGGAGTAACCATGACAGTGGGAGGCGAAGGCGCGATCGAGCTAAAAAATCAGAAAAACACAAGGAGACAGTCATGGCTGAGAAAAGCAAACGCGGATTCGCTTCTATGGATGCAGAAAAACAGCGCGCAATTGCTAGCAAAGGCGGAAAAGCTGCACACGAGAAAGGAACTGCACACGAATTCACCCCTGAAGAAGCCAGACAAGCTGGCCAAAAAGGCGGCGAAGCTGTCAGCAGAAATCGCGAACACATGGCTCAAATTGGTCGCGAAGGCGGTCGCAAAAGCCGCAAAAGCGAAGCTTAAGTCTCTTAAGGCTTGCCCTGTAATGAAAGATTGCACAGTTGCAGCGTGAGACATAGCACTAGGACAGTAAACGTTTGAGGAGGGGGGGCGATCGAAGTTACCAAGGTAGTTCGATCGTCCAACCTCCAAAATTCGTGACTAGCGCACCACAGCCTCGCAAAGGTGAAAACCCCACAGGAATTACTTTTTAGCAATCGCTGGCAAATCTTGAACAGCAATTTTTTAACCAATCAGAATACCCCATGCCCCAAGTGAGGTGTAACTCACATCTTGCACAATTCTCAAGAACAGGCAAGATGCCTGTTCCACAAAGAGTAGATTTTCTTGTGGAACAGGCATCTTGCCTGTTAATAAAAGCTTATTGAGAATGGTGCAACATCTCAGGTGTAACTGTCACGGAAATAATTTTTTCTATTCCACGATTAAAATCGGCGGCTTTAAACCCCGATTCTCCATCGTATCGCACACAATCCATTCTGGATTCTGGCTGTTGAATTCTGAATTCTTCTTCGGTAAGCGCGATTCAGTCTCTCAAAAAAAGCCAATACGAGCACTAAAAGCCCCGAAGTCAGGGCTTTTTTGTATAGCTGCACATAATATTTTTAGAAGTGCGATCTAGTCGGCGTCATTCGATTTTAGATTTTAGATTTTAGATTTTGGATTGACCCCACGGATTAATTCGGGGGCTTGAGGATTTTAGATTTTAGATTTTGGATTGACTCCACGGATAAATCACGTGGCGGGTACCACCTTTGAAATTCTTGGTCAATAATTATAATTAAGTTTTTTGGTGAGGAAGTCCCTCCTCAAAATAAATCAGCTAATATTTTTTTATATTTTTGAGCAGCAAACTATACAATCATGACAAACCAGCTCACTTTAGCATGGACAGAAGCTGGGGTGCGCCAAACTCAGACAATTGAAAACGGACAGCCGAGCAAAAATCCCGGAACCGTGAGGCTAGGGCGCGATCCGGCGAAGTGCGATATAGTATTTTCGCATCCCAGCGTATCGGGTCTGCACGTTGAAATATTTTTTAATCATGAATTGCAGGAGTATGCAGTGCGGAATTTGCGCGAAAGCAATCCGCCCCTGGTAGATGGAAAAATTCTCGCCCAAGGCGAAGCAAAATTGAACTTGGGAAGCCACATCCATTTAGGCCAAGTGCAAATTGAGGTGGTGAATGTCACGGAGGTGCAGGTAGCCGCGCCGCAGACAGTTTTGCTGTCTGGGCCTCCCGCACCTGGTAACTTTCAGCCGACGGGGCCTTCACAATATGGTTTGCAGTGTCCCAAATGCAGCCGAATTTCGCCTTACGCACAGTTGAATGCGGGGTGTCCGTGGTGCGGTACTTCTTTGGCGGCGGCGGCAAGTGTAATGCTGTCTCCGTGAAAGTTGGAAAAACTCAGATGTTGCACCATTCTCAAGAACGGGCAAGATGCCCGTTCCACAAAGAGTGAATTTTCTTGTGGAACAGGCCGGAAAGCCTCTTCATAAAAGGCTAATTGACAATGGTGCAACATATGAGAAAAAGGGAAAATGGGGCTATCCGCTAAACACTCTCAAATTCACAAATCTTTTTTTGCAGAAAGCTCAAAGCCGACGGCTGATGTTTAAAAAATAATCATGAATTCTCAACCCTTGCGCCTGCGACTGACTTGGACAGATACAGCTACGGGGGATTGTAGCTCCCCCATACTCGACTTACCCATCGCTTTGGGACGAATTTTTGAAGCGATGCCCGCCACTATCAACGGGAAACGAGTTTCTCGAATTGCCCTCAGCAGCAGTCAAGTTTCTCGCTTTCACGCAGTGATTGGCACCGAAGGTAACAGTATTTTACTTACTGACACGGGTAGCCGCAACGGTAGTTTTGTTAACGGCATTCGTCAAACCCGCTGCGTGCTGGCAAACGGGGATATGCTGCAAGTTGGGCCCTACGCGATCGGCATTTCTTTTGCTGTTAATTCCCCAGAAACGCCGTCTGTCAATTCTCACATTTTCTTTAACCCGCAGACCAATGGGCCAGACCCGGCATTGGGCCAGCATATAATGTTGCACCTTCCTCAAACAGCTAATAGGGAAGAATTTCCGCCGATCGCATTTTTGCACGCTTCTCAAGTGTCAATGCGATCGCTCCAATCTATGGGACTTCCTGTGACAGAAGTTGATTGGGCAGCAGTTGGTGGCGGTTTGGGCAGCTTTATTTGGGTGGATTTGCTGAGAATTTGCGGCGTGAAAATCGACCGAATTGCAGTTTTGGGCATGGAAAGCCAGCCCTACGCCCGCTACCTGCGTCTCTGCCTGAATTCTCAAATTCCGCTGCGGGAACGCCTACGATCGAATTCTGACTCTTGTCCAGACAACATTTGGGGGTGGCCTCCCTATGCTTTGCGGGAAGCTTGGCAGGAATTGCTCAAAGGGCGTTTGGGAGTATCACTGATGTTGATGTGGCAGGTGTTTGCTGAACCGACTTTTGCCGAAACTTATACGCCTCGCGCGGGGAATGTGTTTGATTCTATTGACAGGGAAGTCGATCGAATTGGGTGGAATCAGATGTTTCGCTACGGTAGAGTGCGGGGAATTCGCAAAACAGATGACGGCAGGTACGCGATCGCTTATTCTCGATCGGATGCGGATCACCGCGACCACGCTTTTTTAATCGCGAAATACGTACACTTAGCCACCGGCTATCCCGCCATTCAATTTCTGCCCGACTTGCAAGCTTACCGCGAACAAACCCAGGATTTTGAGTCGGTTGTCAACGCTTACGAAAAGCACGACGGCGTTTACGAAAAATTGGAGGCCAGCGGCGGCAGCGTGTTAATTAGAGGCCGGGGAATTGTGGCTTCGCGGGTGGTGCAGCGAATTTACGAAGCGCGACAGCGGAACAGTAATATTCAAGTATTGCATTTGATGCGATCGCCCAAACCTCAAGGTAACAAATTTAAACTCGCTGAGCGCAGGGTCGAAAATCACTACGAATTTCAACCTTTCAACTGGCCGAAAGCTTGCTGGGGCGGGGAACTCCGCGTACTTTTGGAAAAAGCCGCCCCTGAATTGCGCCCGCAGTTGCTCACAGACTGGGGCGGAACTACCACAGCCCAGCGCAGCGACTGGCGGCGGATTGTCAAAGAAGGTTTAAGTCAAGGATGGTATCAAATTACCTTCGGGGAAGTCGAGCGAGTCGAGCGCGACAGTCAAAACCGCACGGTGACGTACATTCAGGAGAAGGAACTCAAGGGACAAATTAAGTTAGAAGCTGATTTTATTATTGATGCTACGGGTTTGGACGCTAAGGTAAAAACCAGTCCTCTGTTAAACGATTTGGTAGCTCAATATAATCTTCCCCTCAACGGTTTGGGCCGGCTGAGTGTTAACAACGATTTTGAAGTGCCCGAATTGCGGAATTCTTCTGCTAGCAACACAGAAGGCCGGGTATACGCAGCCGGCGCGATTACTTTGGGGGGGCCTTACGCGCCGGTAGACAGTTTTTTGGGCTTGCAATACGCCGCCTTGCGATCGGTTGAAAGTCTGGCAGCCCACCGAGTTGCTGGTGTGCGGAAATTGAGCGTTTGGCGATCGTTTGTGCAGTGGTTGAAATGGATTTTTAATAAATCTCCCGACTAACTTGAAGGACGAAGTTCGGCAACAAGCAATGTACAGGATTTAATGGATTTAACGGAGATATTGCACTATTTCAATAGGTTTTTTACGGGCGGGCAGGATGCCCAACCCCCTACTCCCCACAATAAAACTCATTCTTTGTGGAACAGGCATCTTGCCTGTTCTTGAAACTGGTAAAAGATGTCAGATTTAACTGATTTAAACGAACTTCGCCTTCAATCTAAAATCTAAAATCTAAAATCTAAAATCGCATGACTCCCACCTTATTCGGCCGCTGGCAAACTCGGTTATTGCTATTTGCAACCGTAGGCATTTTAGTAACAATGCCATTCTTTCTGGGTTTAATTACCTCCCAATCAGGCTCAATCTTTTTCTGGATATTAGGGTATGTAGCGATTTTTGGCCTCGGCTGGGATGCTTTATATATCTACATCCAAAAGTTACGCTGGGATCGAGATTGGCCCGGCGCGTTTCAATTGATCGCTGGGATTTGGGAAGCGCTTTTTGTGTTATTTTTAATCAAAATTCTCGGTTTGCCGGGGATACCTGCACAAGATTTTGACTTGGGAGCTTTTGCTTTGCATTATAGTTTAGTGTGGCTGGCTATTTATCTGGCATCCCAAACACTGATGCGGATTTTGTTTCCCCACTGGCGTTTCCGAGGCGGCCAATGGTTTTAATAATACCTGTAGCGGCGGTTTTTACCAACAATCGCTTGAAACTGAGATGTTGCACCATTCTTAATAAGCTTTTTATGAACAGGCAAGATGCCTGTTCCACAAGAAAATTCACTCTTTGTGGAACAGGCATCTTGCCTGTTCTTGAGAATGGTGCAAGATGTGAGTTCAAACCAATAATCTCATAAACCCGCCCAGGCCATTCTAACAATCCCCAATTCCCAATTCCCAATTCCCTACAGAATTTGTAGTAAGGTGTACCGAACCCTGGGCACCCAACATAATTTATAATAAGCTCAACTCAAAATTGCTGTGATCCTTCAATGCACCGTCCTCCTTGTATTTTCTCATTTTTTTCGGGTTCTGGCTTGCTCGATCTGGGTTTTGAGTCGATCGGCTTTAATGTAGCGTATGTCAATGAAATTTTCCCACCTTTCATGCAAGCATACCGCTATTCTCGGCAGTGCCTGAATTTGCCACAGCCAGAATACGGATATTGCGAAGGAGAGGAAGCAGATGTCACTAGACTTGTAGGGGGAGAACCAGCTTTTCGCCTGCGGGAATTGATGCAGGATGCCCGCAAGCATCACGATATTGTGGGATTTATCGCGGGGCCGCCTTGTCCTGACTTTTCTATTGGTGGCAAAAACCGGGGTGGGGAAGGAGATAAAGGTCAACTTTCAGCTTCATACATTGAATTGATTTGTCAGCAGCAGCCAGATTTCTTTTTATTTGAAAATGTCAAAGGTTTGTGGAGAACCAAAAAACATAAAGCTTTTTACGACGAACTCAAAAATCAGTTGTCTGAGTCGGGATACGTTTTTGCCGAACGTTTAATTAATGCGATAGAATACGGTGTCCCGCAAGATAGGGATAGAATTATTTTGATGGGTTTTAGAAAAAACATTGTCAAAAATCTGGGCATTTCCCTAGAGGGAAAAAGCCCAATGTTACCCGAAAGTTTATTTGCTTGGGAAAGTCAGATATTCTATCCCAAATCAGAAATTTTTTCTCATCCTTGGCCGGATAGAACAGCCTTTGCAGGTGATAGTTTCCTGCCTTGTCCTGATGGCATTCCCCAAGATTTAACGGTAGAATTTTGGTTCCAAAAAAATGACGTTCTCAACCATCCCAATGCCAAACACTATTTTCAACCCAAAGCAGGCATTAAGCGGTTTGCTTCCGTTGATGAAGGAGATGATTCAAAAAAATCTTTCAAGCGATTGCATCGGTGGCGTTATTCCCCGACAGCTTGTTATGGCAATAACGAAGTTCACTTGCACCCTTACAAACTTCGCCGGCTTTCTGTTGCAGAAACACTGGCTATTCAGTCACTGCCAAAAGATTTTGCACTGCCGCCCAAGATGACGTTGACTAATATGTTTAAAACTGTTGGCAATGGGGTTCCTTATTTGGCTGCACAAGGTATTGCCAAAACAATTTTACAGTTTTTATCTCACTAAAAAAACAGAATAGCCAGATACCCGACTTCGCAGATTTTGTCGGGTATCTAAAAATATTTGTAGCGATAAGGGGCGCATTGCACACCCTATAATTACTAAAATTCCCAATTACCAGACGTAGGTCGTTTAACACAGAAGTGTTATAATAAAGTGTTAAGGTTGAAAACCTATATTTTTTATTTGCCTGCAATTCGCCATGACCGTTAAACCCCGCCGCTATCACATCACTACTTTCGGATGCCAGATGAATAAAGCCGACTCGGAACGGATGGCCGGCATTCTGGAAAATATGGGCTTTGAGTTCTCGGAAGACCCGAACGAAGCTAGCTTGATTCTCTACAATACTTGCACAATTCGCGACAATGCCGAACAAAGAGTTTATTCTAACCTCGGAAGGCAAGCTCATCGCAAACGCCAAGAACCGGGTTTAACTTTAATTGTAGCTGGATGCGTGGCGCAGCAGGAAGGTGAAGCGCTGCTGCGGAGAGTGCCGGAATTAGACTTAGTAATGGGGCCGCAACACGCTAACCGACTTGAAGATTTGCTGGAACAAGTTTTTGAGGGCAATCAAGTTGTGGCGACTGAAGCTGTTGAGATTATGGAGGATATTACTAAGCCGCGCCGCGACAGCAAGGTGACTGCTTGGGTGAATGTAATTTACGGCTGCAATGAACGCTGCACTTATTGTGTTGTCCCGAATGTTCGCGGGGTTGAACAGTCGCGAATGCCGGAGGCAATTCGGGCGGAAATGGAGGATTTGGGCCGTCAAGGTTACAAGGAAGTAACTTTGTTGGGGCAAAATATTGATGCTTACGGACGCGATTTGCCGGGGACAAAACCGGACGGCAGCAACCAGCATACTTTGACGGATTTGCTTTATTTTGTGCAGGATGTGCCTGGTGTCGATCGCCTCAGATTTGCTACTAGCCACCCGCGCTATTTTACAGAGAGATTGATTAAGGCTTGTGCGGAATTACCGCAGGTTTGCGAACATTTTCACATTCCTTTTCAGTCGGGAGATAATGATATTTTGAAAGCAATGTCGCGGGGTTATACTCAGGAAAAATACCGCCGGATTATTGATACAATTCGCCGTTATATGCCGGATGCTTCGATTACGGCGGATGCGATTGTGGGTTTTCCTGGGGAGACGGAAGCACAGTTTGAAAAGACTTTGAAGTTGATCGAAGATGTTGGTTTCGATTTGGTGAATACTGCGGCTTATTCTCCTCGCCCTGGGACACCGGCGGCTTTGTGGGAAAATCAGTTGAGTGAGGAGGTGAAAGCCGATCGCCTGCAACGAATCAATCATGTAGTGACAACAACGGCGATGGAACGATCGCAGCGCTATTTCGGACGTACTGAAGAGGTTTTGGTGGAAGTCCAGAATCTCAAAGATCCAACTCAGGTGATGGGGCGCACTCGCGGCAATCGTCTCACATTTTTTAAGGGTGATATTGCTGAATTGGCGGGGAAAATTGTGCGGGTTAAAATTACCGATATTCGCGCTTTTAGCTTGACGGGGGAAATGCTTTAAATAGCACCGGAATGAGATAGGGGACGGCTTACTGGTGAACTCTTCTAAGAAGATGTAATTTTTTTTACCGCAGAGAGCGCAGAGAACACAGAGGAAGAGTGGAAGGGAGGAGATAAGTAGTCTTAAAGCGGTTCGTATGTGCCTTAGTTGCGCTCTCTGCGTGTATATTTGTCGAAAAGTCCTAGGAGTAGTGGAAAATGACAATGATGCGGATCGGGCTATTGTTCGGGGGGCGATCGGGCGAACACGAAGTCTCAATTAGTTCGGCGCGGGCGATCGCCCGTGCCCTCGCTGCGGAGGAAAATGCCTCTAAATACGAAGTTTTGCCCTTTTATATCCAAAAAAACGGTCGCTGGCTGTCGGGAACATTACCTCAAGAAGTCTTAGCCACCGGAAAACCTCTGGAAATAGAGGAACAAACAGCAGAAGATGATTCTTCCGCTGGACAGTTTCCTAATTTTAATGCTGTAGATGTTTGGTTCCCTGTTTTGCACGGCCCAAACGGTGAAGACGGTACGGTGCAAGGGTTGCTGAAATTATTGCAAGTTCCTTTTGTCGGTTCGGGGGTTTTAGGTTCGGCGCTGGGAATGGATAAAATTGCCATGAAAATGGCTTTTGCTCAGGCTGGTTTGCCGCAGGTAAAATACGTCGCTGTCAACCGTTCCGAAATCTGGTCTAATCCTTGCGTTTTCCCCAAACTCTGTGATAAAATTGAAGCAGATTTGGGCTATCCTTGCTTTGTAAAACCCGCTAATTTGGGTTCGTCTGTGGGGATTTCTAAAGCTCGATCGCGCGCTGAGTTAGAAGCAGCACTCGATAGCGCCGCCAGCTACGATAGGCGGATAATTGTCGAAGCGGGTGTGGTTGCTAGAGAATTAGAATGTGCAGTTTTGGGTAACGATAATCCCCAAGCTTCAACGGTGGGAGAAATTACTTTTCAAAGCGATTTCTACGACTACGAAACTAAATATACCCAGGGACAAGCCGACTGCTCAATTCCGGCAAAAGTCAGCGGTGCGATCGTCTCGCAAATCCAAGAAATGGCAGTGCAAGCATTTTTGGCTATAGACGCGGCAGGTTTAGCGCGAGTAGACTTTTTCTACATTGAATCAACCGGAGAAGTTTTGATTAACGAAATCAACACTTTTCCTGGCTTTACAGCTACCAGTATGTATCCGCAAATGTGGGCAGCCGACGGCATTTCTTTCCCTGAATTAGTAGACCGTTTAATTCAATTAGCTCTGGAAAGGCACGGGGAAAAAGGTTGAATTGCGATTTGCAAACCGCTGCCCGGTCAACTGAAAATAAATTATTTTCGCAGGTAATATATCCATACTAGCGGAAACGATATAACATAGTTGTGGCAGGCTCTGCCTGCCAGCAACCCAATTTCCCCTGCTGGTCGAGCAACTGGAAATTTTCAGCAGTCGGGTATAAATAAATACACTATAAAGTGGTTAAGAAAGAAGGGCGAATAGCAGCGCCAATCTCACATCTTGCATCTCAAATTTTAACTCGGTTAACTTAGATGAGACGTTTCACTCAACTGCAGCAGTGGTGGACTTACGGACTGGTATTTCCCCTAGCGGTACTCAACTGCTGGTTAGCCCTCCTAGTCTTTGAATATTTTCGCGCCCTGATTACAGTTTTGGTAGTGGCTACAGTGCTGTCTTTTTTGCTAGATTATCCCGTGCGCTTTCTGCACAGATACGGCTTAAAGCGCGATCGAGCAGTTTTATCGGTATTGTTTTTGACTTTACTGGTATTGGTGGTTTTAGCTATCACTCTGGCTCCCATTCTGCTAAACCAAATCACTGAGCTCGCCACCCGACTGCCGACTTGGATAGTTTCTGGCACAGAACAAATTGAAGCATTCCACAATTGGGCGGAAAATCGCAATCTCCGCATTGATGTTAGCGGTTTGACTACCCAATTGAGCGATCGACTTTCATTTCAATTGCAGTCTCTCACTGGCGAAATTCTCAGATTTGGTTTGGGTGCTGCAGACAGTCTGTTGAATTTCCTCCTCACAATAGTCGTGACATTCTACTTGCTCTTGCACGGCGATCGCGTATGGGAAGGATTATTTAAATGGTTTCCCTCCAAGCTGAGCCTTCAATTGCGAGAGTTGCTGGCGCGAAGCTTCCACAACTACTTCGTCGGGCAAGCAACTTTGGCGGGTTTGATGGGACTGTCTATCACTGTTGCTTTTTTAATTATGCGAGTTCCCTTCGGACTTCTGTTCGGTTTGGGTGTGGGTGTAATGACTATGATTCCCTTCGGGGCACCTTTCAGTATTTGCATTGTCAGTTTGCTGATCACATTAAACAACTTTTGGCTCGGCGTCACAGTTTTAGCTGTCGCTACAGTAATTGAGCAAATAATTGAAAGCGGGGTTGCTCCTCGGTTATTAGGCAGTTTTATAGGTCTCAATCCTGTGTGGATTTTAGTGGCGCTGCTGGTGGGGGTTAAGGTGGCAGGAATAGCAGGTTTGTTAGTTGCTGTGCCGATGGCTGGTTTTATTAAGAATACTGTTGATGTTTTGGAAAGTTCGAGGAACAAGTCGAGGGAAATCGATTCGGTTAGTTCCATTGAACCGATGGAGCAATAAAATTCATCCATCGGTTCAAATTTTAGATTTGAAGATAGTTTTTGCAGGCTATTTTGACCGAAAGCATCCAGGATACAAGCCCCCGAATTTATCCGTGGGGTCAATGCTTCAATTCTTTAATCTAAAATCTAAAATCTAAAATCGATTGACTTAGGTTTAGTTGGTACTTTAGCTTGAGGCTTTATATCAAATCCGGTAGCATCGGAATTATTCCTCTCTGTATTCTCTCCCTCTGCGTTCTCTGCGCCCTCTGCGGTTAAATCATTTCGATACAACCGGAAACGATATTACAGGTTTTTTACTTCCTGCTTTCGGGTGAGGCTTTCCGGTGCTTTAGCTGCTATCCTTCCTGGATGCAGGCGGGGTCAAAAACTCCGTTTCTACGTTAACGTCGATCGCTCACAACGAAGATTTGGCCGAGAATCCTGGTTGTTTTGAGTGCAGGATTGTTGTTGACTTCGGATATCAATTTTGTGAATTTTTCGCGAGAAATGCGGAATATCCGAGCTGGCTAGCGTAGTTTGTATTATCGCACTCAGACAGCAATTCGCCAGTGCCGACCCAGTTCGATCGCACTCAAAAGCTCGAATCCACAAACAATTTGCCTGCGACTGTCCGGTTTCTACCCCAGCTTGTAGGGTAAACCCCACCAGTCAAGCAGATATCATAAATGCTTGAATTAAAATTAAAGAACCTTTAGTTGTAATTTAATTACAGTAGGTGCTAAAAATGCAAAATCCTAATTATAACTCTCCCTCTAACTCCCACCAAATCAATACTATGTCAACTAAAAATATGCCTGCTACAACTGTGCGTTCTCGCCGTTCTTCTTTGCCGAAAAAACTGGCTTTTTTATCCCTAATTTTGCTCGGCTCCACCGCAACTGTTGGGTGCAACGCCCTAACTTCTGGAGTTCCTGGAAGTTCTAACGCCATTCAAGCTGAACCTTCAACTGCAGCGCCAATCTCAGCATTGCCTGCCAATATACTCCCCTCTCAAGACTCTAATTTTGTCACTAAAGTTGTGCAGGAAGTTGGCCCGGCAGTGGTGCGGATCAATTCCTCTCGCACGGTGACGAACCAAGTTCCAGATGAGATACCTGAGCAATTCCGCCGCTTCTTTGGTTCAGAATCTCCGATTGCGCCGGGAAATCGGGTAGAAAGGGGCTCCGGTTCGGGTTTTATTTTTGGTTCTGATGGCCGCATTTTGACTAACGCTCACGTCGTTGACCGCGCGGATACGGTGACGGTAAAACTGAAGGATGGCCGCGAATTTGTCGGCAAAGTTTTAGGCGTAGATACAGTAACTGATGTGGCTGTTGTTAAAATTGAAGCTAACAATTTGCCTGTGGTGAATTTGGGCAAATCTGAAGAGTTACAGCCGGGAGAATGGGCGATCGCGATCGGCAATCCCCTCGGTTTGGACAATACTGTGACTGTGGGAATTATTAGCGCTACAGGCCGTTCTAGCGCCGATGTCGGTGTTCCCGACAAGCGCGTCAGCTTTATTCAAACCGACGCTGCGATCAATCCCGGCAATTCTGGTGGGCCGCTGCTGAACCAGCGCGGTCAAGTTATCGGCATGAATACGGCGATTATTCAAGGCGCTCAAGGATTGGGTTTTGCTATTCCGATCGATCGAGCACAACAAATTGCCAACCAATTAGTAACAGTAGGAAAAGCCGAACATCCTTATCTCGGCGTTCGGATGTTGAGCATTACTCCCGCAATCAAGAGAGAATTTAATCAAAATCCCAACACCAAATTGAGGCTGACTGAAGATAAAGGCGTGTTAGTTTTGGGAGTTGCGAGAAATTCTCCGGCGGCACAAGCTGGAGTTCGCGTTGCCGATGTGATCAAGAGAATCAATGGTGCAGAAGTCAGCGATGCTGGCAGCGTACAGCAAATTGTCGAGAAAAGTACAGTGGGCAGCGATCTGCAGCTTGAATTAAGCCGCGGCGGACAACCTGTTACTGTGGCGGTGAAAGCGGGTGCTTTTCCAGCGGATCAGCAGCGGTAGAATTGTTGATTGAAACTCATATGTTGCACCATTGTCAATAATCCTTTTAGGAACAGGCAAGATGCCTGTTCCACAAGAAAATTAATCTCTTGTGGAACGGGCATCTTGCCCGTTTTTGAGAATGCTGCAAGATGTGAGTTTTAACTCCTTGCACCATTCTAAATTAGCCTTTTCTGAACAGGCAAGATGCCTGTTCCACAAGAAAATTTACTCTTTGTGGAATAGGCATCTTGCCTGTTCTTGAGAATGGTGCAAGATGTGAGTTTTAACCGAATTGTGCTGTGAGACGGGGGTTTAAACCTGCGGCGGGATGTCGGGGGTAGTCATTATAGTAAGTTACCATAATTTATATGGGTTATTAAGAGGTAGAAAAATGGCTAACATTAATCGGAGGCGTACTGAAAATATTAACGGTAACTTTTATGTAGACAATACCTGCATTGACTGCGATACTTGTCGGTGGATGGCACCTGAAGTATTTACTCAAGCGGGAGAACAGTCTGCGGTTTACCGCCAGCCAACTAATGAAACTGAAGAAATGCGATCGCTCGCGGCTCTTTTGTCTTGTCCCACAAGTTCGATCGGCACTGTAGAAAAACCCAAAAGGATCAAAGAAGCCCAGCAACTGTTACCCGCACTCGTAGCAGAAAATGTCTATCACTGCGGCTACCACTCAGAGACATCCTACGCCGCAGCCAGCTATTTAATTGTCCGTCCCGAAGGCAATATTTTAGTGGATTCTCCCCGTTTTGTGCCGCCGCTAGTCAAAAACATAGAAGCAATGGGCGGCATTCGCTATATGTACTTGACTCACCGCGATGATGTGGCAGATCATCAACAATACCGCGATCATTTTGGGTGCGATCGCATCATTCATTATGACGAAATTAACGCTGATACGTGCCGTGTAGAAATGCAATTGTCGCCCAGCGAACCGTATCAACTAGCAGATGATTTGTTGATTATATCGGTGCCAGGTCACACGAAAGGTCACACCGTTTTGCTTTACAATAACACGTTTTTGTTCACAGGCGATCATCTTGCTTGGTCGGAAAGTTTGCAGCAGCTAGTTGGCTTTCACGATGTCTGTTGGTATTCTTGGCCGGAACAAATCAAATCTATGCAGAATTTGGCTAATTACTCGTTTGAATGGGTGTTGCCGGGACACGGCCGCAGGTATTATGCCGATCGACAAACAATGAGCAATCAAATGCAAAAGTGTATTGCTTGGATGCTCGATGCTTAATGCGATCGGGTTCATAACTCCGACTCAGCCAGATTCATTTGACCCCGGTAGCCTGTGAAAATCCGACTGCCATCTTTGAGAATATGAATTTCCATCTGATCGCTCGCCCAGGTGAGTTGATCGTGAAAAGCAGGATTGAAAAGATGTACGCGCTGGTTGCTGGAAGAAACGAGAGAATCGGGTGAGTTGACTGCCAAAGACTGTACATAGGCACCATCGATTAAAATATCGAGTTGTTCCAGCAACTCCTCAACACCGGCGGGCCCCTGTTCTGATCGCAATTGTTCTAACGTGAAGCCAGTAAACGACATGACATTTAATCCTGCTGCTTTGACTTGGCGTGCCAAATCTGCCAAGGCGGGAGCTTGCCAGAAGGGTTCTCCGCCCGAAAAGGTGACACCCTGGTTGCGAGGGTGACTGAGAATCTGCTGGGCAAGGGCATCAACGCTGATTAGTCGATCGATCTCAAAGGACCAGGAAGCCGGATTAAAGCAGCCTGGACACTCCCGCAGACATCCTTGCACCCAGATCACGGCTCGACAACCGGGCCCATTCACTTCCGACTCGTCTACATATCCCATGATGTTGAGATAGCCAGGGGGAATTTCTAAAAGCTGAAAATATGGGTTTGTTTTCTGAGGTTTCATCGGTTCTTTGCCTCTGGTTTTAATAATGGGTAACGCACTGGAATTCCTATGACACGTTCAATGCGATCGCCAAAAACCTGTAGCACTTCAGCCTTGACTTGCTTGAGTTGCCTTGTCGGATATAAACAGGCATTGGGCGGATCGTTCCCTCGTGCTTCTAGCTGATGCGTTAGCGGGCAAAGTCGCGTCGGCGTGTTGAGTTGGATTTCGTCGGGCAGTAATGCTTGCATCCGGCGGATGTACTCTGCCCGATCCTGTTCGTTCCACTCGGTTAGTAGCATCGTCTGAATTGCCAGGTGTCCTGAATAGAGTTGGCGAAATTGGAGGAGACCGGCCCAAATTTCCTGGAGGTTGATGGTTGGCATGGGGCGATTGATGCGACAGAATGATTCAGCCGCAATGGCATCAACTTTGACAGCTACCCAATCGGCGATCGCCAGTTCCTCACACACCGCGCGATCGCCCAGCAAACTGCCGTTGGTCAATACGCCAACGGGCTTCCTAGTTATCTCCTTCGCCATAACCAGAATTTCGCCTAAATTCAGCGCCAGAGTTGGCTCACCGCTACCGCTGAGGGTGATGGTGTTCACATCGCCGACAGGGAAGGATTGCAGATCCTGTTGAATTTTCTGAGTCGGGACAAAAATCTGGCGGTTGCAACTCTGGTGCTCAATCTCACCTAACTGGCAATACACACAGTTAAATGAGCAAGTAGAATCAGGCCCGATCGGATCGATCCCTAGCGATCGCCCAAAACGCCAGGATTGCACTGGGCCGTAAACAGAAGTGAAGGGTTTAGTGAAAGTAGACATGGCTTCATGTCGATCTCCAATTTTATCAAGCTGTACCATTTTGAGTCGGTGGCATTACCACTTTTCGGGCGACACATACTACCAATGTCTACCGCTATCTTGGAGGAATTTACAAGAAATCGTTTACTATACGAAAGCAGTCCACGCATCCAAGAGTCTCCCACTCAGCTCAAGCAAGCAGCCAGATCGGCATCAGGGGTAGTAATGGCCTGCAAGTTATATTTCTCCGACAGAAGCTTGAATACATTGGGAGAAATAAACGCCGGCAATGTCGGCCCTAGGCGAATGTTTTTAATCCCCAAATGCAAGAGAGTTAGCAAGACGGCTACTGCCTTCTGTTCATACCAAGACAGAATCATGGAAAGGGGTATATCGTTGACACCTACCTCAAAGGCATTGGCTAGGGCTACAGCAATCTGAATCGCGGAGTAGGCATCGTTGCACTGACCAACATCCATCAGGCGGGGTAGTCCGTCAATGTCGCCCATTTGTCGATCAAAGAAGCGAAACTTGCCGCAAGCCAGGGTGAGCACGACACAATCATCAGGCACTTTTTCGACGAACTCGGTGTAGTAGTTGCGATCGGGTTTGGCTCCATCACAGCCCCCTACCAGGAAGAAATGGCGGATTTTACGCTGTTTCACAGCCTCAATGATTTTATCTGCCACCCCTAAGACTGTATTGTGGGCAAAACCAACTGTGACTTCCCTGGGGGGTGCATCTTCAGTAAAGCCGGGAAGTGCCAGTGCTTTCTCAATAACTGGAGTAAAATCGGGTGTGCCATTGTCGTCGATCGCATTCAAGTTAATCAGACCCGGATAGCCGACGGGGCCAACGCTAAAGAGTTTATCTTCATAATAGGAATGGGTTGGCATTAAGCAGTTGGTCGTAATCACGATCGCACCGGGGAACTTGCCAAAATCCTTGGTTTGGTTCTGCCAAGCAGTGCCGTAGTGACCATAGAGATGGGGGTACTGCTGTTTTAGTTTGGGATAGCCGTGGGCTGGTAGAAGTTCGCCGTGGGTGTAAACAGTAATTCCAGTGTCTGCTGTTTGCTTCAGTAAGCCTTCAAGTTGTTTGATGTCATGTCCTGAAACCAGAATCGCCTTCCCTTGCCGTGGATTGAGGGGAACAGGCGTGGGAATTGGGTGTCCATAGGTACCGGTATGTCCGGCATCCAATAGTTCCATAGATCGCAGATTAATGGCTCCCACCTCAAGAGCAAGATTCACCCACTCCTGCAAGCCCAAGGTCTGGTTATCGAGAGCGGTCAGCGCTTCATAAATGAAACGATACACCCGCTCGTCTTCCTGTCCCACTTCGTATGCGTGGAAGGTATAGGAGGCAAGACCCTTAACCCCATATAGCACCGTGAGTTTGAGCGAGAAAATATCCACATTCCAGGCAGACTGACTCATGAACTGGATGGAAATCAGCTCACCCTGCTCAACCAGGCTCTCATCAAAGTTGGGTTCAAAGTCGGAAATTGCAGCCCAGGTAGGTGGAGTGTCTGTTGCTTGCTGCACTTGAGCCTTGAGGTTGGCGCGATGGGCGATCGCTTTCTGGAGATACTCAACAAACCGCTTTTCCGAAAAGTTGACATTCGTCATCGTGGCAAAGATCGCTTCGCAGGTGAAGACATCCACTGCATGGGTATCAATATCTAACTCCTTTGCTTTGAGGGCAATCGGAGCCAACCCGCGCAGATAATAAATCAGCAAATCTTGGATAGCATTCACCTGGGGACTTTTCCCACAAGCACCAAACTGATGGCATCCTTGTCCGCTTGCTGTTTGTTCGCATTGTTCACAGAACATAGATTTTTCCTTGATGAATTGGTTATAATTTACGCAACAACTCGGTTATGAAAATATTTATCCGTCCCTAACTATGTTAACAAATCTGAGTTAACAAATCTGATAATAATTCATAGGGACTTGGAAAACCGTTTGCTGGAGTTGCGGATGAGATAGCTATCAAACACGGATGCAATATTGCGAATTAGCAAGCGCCCGATCGCAGTTACTTCCAGACCATCGCCCCAACGTTTGATTAACCCATCGGCTTCTAAGGCATCAAGTTGTGGCAAAACCTGAGCAAAATAGTCATTAAAATCGAGATCGAAGCCGAGATGGTATTTTTCTTCCAAATCTTGTACACACAGTTGGAATTGACACATTAATTCCATGATTACTGTCCGCCGAATCAGATCGTCCTGATTCAGTCTCACACCTTTTTCGATCGCTAATTCACCCGCATCGATCGCCTGATAAAAGTCTTTCAATCGCTTGTGGTTTTGGGTATATACATCCTGCAACATACTGATGGAAGTCATGCCAAAGCCCAACAGATCCGATTCGGGCTTAGTGGTATAACCCTGAAAATTCCGATGGAGTTGACCCGCTTGTTGGGCGATAGCTAGTTCATCATTAGGCTTAGCAAAGTGATCCATACCAATAAACACATAGTCATTTTGCGTCAGTTTGGCGATCGTACTTTGCATAATTTTCAGCTTTTCGCCAGCAGTCGGCAAAGCAGATTCCGGCATTCGTTTCTGAACCGGTTTGAGCCAGGGAACATAGGCAAAATTAAAGACAGCAATGCGATCGGGATTTAATTGCAAGGTCTTCTTTACTGTTTCCTGGAATGTGGCTTGTGTCTGGAAAGGTAAGCCGTAAATCAAATCCACATTGACACTTTCAAACCCAGCTTCCCGCATCCAATCCATCACATCAAACAACATCGCTTCCGGCTGCACCCGATTGATCGCTTGCTGCACGATGGGATTAAAATCCTGAATACCAAAGCTAATCCGATTGAAGCCTAATTGTCGCAGAAATAGAATGTATTCGCGATTGATATAGCTAGGATTGACTTCGATCGATATTTCTGCCGCGTCATCGAACCGAAAATATCGATTTAACTGGTTCCACAGACACTCTACCTGACTTCGATCGAGATAGTTGGGCGTGCCGCCGCCCCAGTGCAACTGATGCACCAGCCGATCGGCATCCACCAAACTGGCAACTTGGCGAATTTGGCGAGCGAGATAGCCTAAATAGGGTTCTACCACCTCTTTGCGCTGGGTGATGATGGTATTGCAGCCGCAGAAATAACAGGGGGTTTCACAAAAGGGGATGTGGCAGTAAAGCGATAAGGGGGTTTGTTTGTGATTGCCGACGGCGATCGCGGTTTTAAATGCGTTGCGATCGAAGTCAGTGCTTAATTCTGTGGCGGGTGGATAGCTGGTATAGCGAGGTAAAGGCTGGTTGTATTTATTCAACAATGCAGCATCAAATTCAACCGTTTGTGATAACTGTTTCATTAACTAATGTATCCTTCTGTTGTTGTGTAGATTCAGAACCCCGGCATATTTTAGAGATACGATCGATCTTGTTTTCGTGGGGCGAGTTATTTCGCGACAGATTCTCGCTTGGCATGAGGGCTGCGGCCTTCTGTGCTACCGGGGCGATCTTGCCGAGTCAGCAAATCAAAGGTATGTTCTCTGATCGCCGCTTTCACATCGGCTTCGAGTTCGTGCATCACATCCCGGTTGAGGGCAAATGCCGTATTTGCTTCTGCGACAATTCGCTCGATCGTGTCAGCATCCACCGGAAACTCATCAAAGGTTTGGCGATAGCGTTCCTTAAATACTCGCCTTGCTTCTGGTGTCGAGATTTGGGAAAATTCATAGAAATTTGTTCCCTGATCCGGCGGCAGAGACAACGCCGATCGAATCACGTTTTTCAAGCTTTGTCCGCCGGATAAATCACCCATGTAGCGGGTGTAGGCATGGGCAATCAGCAGGACTGGATCGGTTGCTGAGAGGGTTTGAATGCGATCGCGATACACAGAACCCGCTGGCGAAGCCGTAATTTCCTCCCGCCAATTTTCACCGTAATAAAAAGCTAGATCGCAAGCCAGATTCTCAGTGCGATTTAACTCAGGGAAATAGAGAGCCCCGATTATCGGGTGGTTGACATGGGTCTGCAAAGCCGTTTCTAGGGCGCTGTAAACAAAGTACAAATCGGCAAAGAGTTTACGCAAAGGTTCCCGTTCCACAATGCCTTTGATAAAGCATTTCATAAATGCCGTATTTTCGGCTGTGGTGTGGGATTTCATCGTGCCTTCTCGGAGGCGTGTGGATAGATTAGTCATGGCAATATCTCCTAATTAATAGCGGTTCTGGATGATTCAGCATTAATCGAGGGCAGTAAATAAAGGCGCAACAACTGCCAGACAATCACAGCAATCCAGGGTAATTTTTGGCAAAATTGGATGGCGGCAGGGCGCTGGTTACTTGAGATTTCTGCTAGCTTCTGATTGGCGATCGCACATCGATCCAAACGGGGAAAGAATTCTGGATGGTGGGTATCTAAAATACTGGCAAACGCCCGTTTTGCCGTTTCATTGGTGTGATGAATCACCTGCTTGTTATATTCATCGGGGTCGATGCCGATGGAGTCATAAAATGTGGAGCGTTCCAACACCGTCATTGTGTGCGTGGCAAACACCGTCAGTAGGAAAAAGCGCGCCCAGAGTCTTGCCTTCCAGCTATTCCAAAGCTTAGGCTGCGATCGCAACAAAGCCTTAAAGAAATCCCCATGCCGATTTTCGTCTTGGCACCAATTCTCGAAGTAGCGAAACAGGGGATAAATTTGATGTTCGGGATGTTGTTCGAGATGGCGATACACCAAAATATAGCGCCAGTAGCCAATTTTTTCCGACAGATAAACAGTATAAATTACCCATTCTGGAGGGAAGAATGTGTAGGTACGATTTTTTGTTAAATAGCCCAGATCGAGAGACAACCCAAAATCTGCCATCGCTTTATTCAAGAAACCGGCATGACGCGCTTCATCTCTGGCCAATAGGTTAAAGGCTTCCGATAACAACGGTTGGCGATTCTTGAGTTTGCGGGAAAGTTCTTTGAACAACAGAAAACCCGAAAATTCCGAGGTACAGGATCGCTCTAGAAAGTCAATAAATGCCTTTCGCGTTTCGCCATCAATCTTGTCCCAGCATTGCTCAAACTCTTGATTGCGGACAAAATGGTGGCGGTTATAGTCCGCGCGCAATTCTGCTACAACTGCTTCTAATTCCGCTTGTTGCCCCGACAGATCCATTTCGGCAACGGCATCAAAATTGGTGGTGTAAAAGCGGGGTGTTAACAGGGTTTCTTGAACAGGTGCTTTAATGCCGGATGGCAGACCAGCAGACTCCGATTTACTAATTGAACTGACCATAGGAGTGGAGAGTGGATTGTTCGGAATTGATGACTGTGCACCACATTGCCTTAATCCGCGATCGCCCACAAGTCAGTTACCAGTGGTATCCTATAGTTACTTTAGGTAAAGCATTGAAGCCAATAGGACGCTTGAGCCATTTCTAAAGAAATATGGAAATTATTGTGAAGGCAACTGTGCAGGGAGTTTATGGTGGAAGCGAGTCATTGCGTAGAGGTTAAATGTCCGATTCAATTTGTGCTAGACTTGTTGGACAATAAATGGTCAATTTTGGTTCTACGCGAACTGTTTGGAGGCGATCGCCGTCCCCACGAATTACTCACGGCACTTCCTGGCATCAGCACCAAAACCCTCACCCAACGCCTACGAGAGTTGGAATCTCAAGGGTTAGTCGATCGGCGTGTTTATGCCGAGATTCCGCCCCGCGTCGAATATTCCCTCACGCCCAAGGGTCGCCAAATTCAACCGGTGATGGCAGCCCTGCATGAAGTAGGATCGCAGTGGCTGGGCCAGGAGAGTTGCATTTGCCCACTAACACACTCGGATGCTAAGGACGATTTAAAGGCACAACAGCTTACTCCTTGAGATTGACTCAGAAACCGGGTTTTTTACGACAATATTTCGTTCCCACCGACAGATTCAGTAAAAACCCGGTTTCTTTAGTCGAAGTGCGTAAGAGAATTGATAGTTTCTACTAGGCAAATACGGCTGCTACAGCTTGCAGCAATGCGATGGGTACAAAATATGCAACTGGATACAAATAATCTTCGCCAGATTCATCAATGACTCGGATTAATTGATTTTCCCCAGCGCGATTATCCGGGATTATTTGATATATTTTCCGCACTTCCAATGATGCTGGATAGTCTTGATTGTTGATGCAAACTACAAACTTTTTTTCTAACTTATGGAGTTTGGAGGCTGTTGGTGGGGAGGTAGAAACCGGGTTTCTTCCTGAATCTGGGTGATGATACATAAATTATCGCAGAAACCCGGTTTCTTGAGGCTTTTTGTGAGGTGGATTTCGGCATCTATCAAACCCGGAGATCCCCCCTGGCCAAGAGGGCGGGCACGGGGAGTAGGGGTCGCACCGCCCCTACAAGGGGGGACCGGAAGTGTTCTCAAAGTCAACCCCTACTCCCCAACAATCAGGGGGATTTAGGGGGATCTAGACTCAGATAAAAACGAGATTTACATGGATTACAACCTTAATTGTAAGCCTCCATTGGTAAACAAGAACAGACAAAATTACGATCGCCAAACGCATTATCTATCCGCCCCACCGCCGGCCAAAACTTATGTTCGCGAGTCCAAGGTGCCGGATAAGCCGCTTGCGCGCGAGTATAAGGATGATTCCACTCATCAACCATCAGAGATTCTGCGGTGTGTGGTGCATTTTTCAAGACATTATTGTGCGCGTCAACATTGCCGTTTTCAATCTCCGCAATTTCGCCTCGAATCGCAATCATGGCATCGCAAAAACGGTCTAATTCCTGCTTCGATTCGCTTTCCGTGGGTTCCACCATTACCGTACCAGCAACCGGCCAAGAAACCGTCGGCGCGTGATAGCCGTAATCCATCAACCGTTTAGCGATATCTTCGACTTCAATAGTCGCAGATTTTTTGAGCGATCGCAAATCTAGAATACACTCGTGCGCCACCAAACCAGCTTTCCCTTTGTACAAAACCGGATAATAAGATGCTAAGCGATGCGCCATGTAATTAGCATTAAGAATTGCTACTTTTGTCGCCTCAGTTAAACCCACTCCTCCCATCATCCGAATGTACATCCAAGAAATAGGCAAAATGCTAGCACTTCCCCAAGGCGCGGCGGAAACAGCACCAACTGATATTTGTTGACTGTTCACTGTTGACTGTTGACTGTTAAGAATAGAATGACTGGGCAAAAATTCTACCAAATGAGACATTACCCCAATCGGCCCCATTCCCGGCCCGCCGCCGCCGTGGGGAATGCAGAAAGTTTTGTGCAAATTTAAGTGACAAACATCAGCACCAAAATCACCGGGGCGGCACAAACCAACTTGAGCATTCATATTTGCGCCGTCCATATAAACTTGTCCGCCACAGTTGTGGACAATCTCGCAAATGTCTTTAATCTCTTCCTCAAAAACGCCGTGCGTAGATGGATATGTCACCATCAAAGCCGCCAATTCATTTTTGTGTTTTTCGGCTTTTTTATGTAAATCTGCGACATCAATATTGCCCTGATAATCGCACTCAACAGCAACTACTTTCATCCCCGCCATCACGGCGCTAGCCGGATTTGTACCATGGGCTGACTGGGGAATCAAACAGATATTTCGGTGAGATTCGCCTCGGTGTTCGTGGTATTGGCGAATAACTAACAAGCCCGCGTATTCGCCCTGAGAACCAGCGTTTGGCTGCAAAGAAATTCCCGCAAAACCCGTGATTTCTGCCAGCCACTGTTCTAGTTGCACAAACATCATTTGATAGCCACGAGTTTGATCGCGGGGTGCAAAGGGATGTATCTTGCCAAATTCCGCCCAAGTCACCGGCATCATCTCTGCTGTGGCATTCAATTTCATTGTGCAAGAACCCAAGGGAATCATCGATGTATTTAGCGATAAATCCTTGGCTTCTAAACGGTGCAAGTACCGCAAAAGTTCAGTTTCTGAATGGTAGCTGTTGAAAACAGGATGGGCAAGATAGCTGCTGGTGCGATCGCAAAAATCTGGTAAGGTCAAATATGAATTCAATGCGTCTGCATCCAGCGGAATGTTGAGAGCATTCTGCCCGTCTGCCCTGATATAATCTTTATCCTGTGCAAAAATTTCCCACAACTCTTGTACCTCTTCAACGCTGACAGTTTCATCTAAAGTGATTCCCACTGTCGAATCATCGAAAACTCGGAGATTAATTTTGCGAACTTTAGCAGCTTCTAGAAGTTCTGACAGCGGTTTGTCTCCCAATTCTACTCGCAGAGTATCGAAGAAAGGTTGAGAACCAATTGTGTATCCGAAACTTCTTAAACCGGATGCCAAAAGCGCAGTTAAAGTCCGTACTTTCTCAGCAATGTCTTTCAGTCCAGACGGGCCGTGATAAACAGCATACATACTCGCCATCACTGCTAGCAAAACTTGAGCAGTACAAATATTGCTGGTTGCTTTTTCGCGGCGGATGTGCTGTTCGCGGGTTTGCAAGGCCAGACGCAAAGCAGATTTGCCGTTGGCATCTTTAGAAACGCCGACGATTCGCCCCGGAACTTGCCGTTTAAACTCTTCTCGCGTGGCGAAATAGGCTGCGTGGGGCCCTCCGAATCCCATCGGCACTCCGAAGCGCTGAGTGCTTCCTACGGCTATATCCGCGCCGAATTCGCCGGGGGGTGTGAGCAAGCAAAGGCTCAATATGTCGGCGGCTACTGTGACTAATGCGCCGACTTCGTGGGCCGATCGAATAAAATCGGTATAGTCGTAAATTGCGCCGTCTGTGGCGGGGTATTGCAGGAGAGCGCCGAAGATTGTACGATCGAACTCAAAGCTGTGATGGTCGCCGACAATTACCTCAATTCCCAGCGGCTTAGCGCGAGTTTGCACCACTTCAATAGTTTGAGGGTGGCAGTCTTGAGAAACAAAAAACGCTTTTGCCTTATTTTTACTGGCGCCGTAACTCACCGCCATCGCTTCCGCCGCCGCAGTCCCTTCATCCAGCAAAGAAGCGTTGGCAATTTCCAAACCCGTGAGGTCAATTATCATGGTTTGGAAGTTCAGCAAAGCTTCCAATCGCCCTTGAGCAATTTCGGCTTGGTAGGGAGTGTAAGCTGTATACCAGCCGGGATTTTCTAGGATATTCCGCTGAATGACCGGGGGTGTGATGCAGTCGTGATATCCTGTGCCGATGTACGATCGAAATACCTGATTTTTTCCAGCAATTTCTTTCAATTCTGCCAAAGCGCTGTACTCGCTTTGCGCTGCGGGAAGTTGTAGCGGTTGAGAAATGCGAATCGCCGCTGGAACCGTTTTGTCAATCAACTCATCGAGGCTGGAAATGCCCAAAACATTGAGCATTTGCTGGATTTCGCTGGGTGTCGGGCCAATGTGCCGGCCCGCAAAACCATTGATGGAGGAAAGGTTTTGCTGCTGGTTGGGTTCAAGTTGAGGGCTGTAGAGTACCAAGGCGGATTCTCCTGAATAGACTTTTGCTTCTTTGTTTGTAACATTTTGCTAAGAAAACAAGGAAGATTTTTTGCGTCTATCAAAGTCCGACAGTCCGATAGTCCGACAGTCCGACAGGGGTTGAAACCCCTGTCTCATAGCTAAAGTCGTCTGAAGACGACTAAGGAAGATTTTTTGCGTGTATCAAAGTCCGACAGTCCGACAGTCCGACAGTCCGACAGTCCGACAGTCCGACAGTCCGACAGTCCGACAGTCCGACAGTCCGACAGGGGTTGAAACCCCTGTCTCATAGCTAAAGTCGTCTGAAGACGACTGTAGATTAAGCTGCACTTATCGGAACTCCTCGCCCAACTGCTTGGTATTTCAGTCGTCTTTAGACGACTTGTGCTATTAGCCAGGGGTTTCAACCCCTGGCGGATTGTGGAATTATCAACGAGCCCTATGCCCTATGCCCCATGCCCTATGCCCTATGCCCTATTCCCTATTCCCCTTCCACCATTTTGCGATACTCCGGGGCCGAGAAAGCATCGTCTGCTTCGCTGGGATTGTCAACGCGCACTTTCAGCAGCCATCCAGCGCCATAGGGGTCGTCGGCCAAATCTTCGGGAGACTCTATAATGTCATCATTGCGTTCTACGACTATACCGGTAACTGGTGCTTTCAAGTCTTCAACGGCTTTCACTGACTCGACTGTACCGAAAGCTTCGCCCTTTTCCAACCCTGCACCGACTTCGGGCAAATCTAGAAACACGATATCGCCGAGTTGGTCAACTGCAAAAGCACTAATGCCGATGGTGGCAATTTCGCCTTCGAGTCGGATGTATTCGTGGGTGTCTAGGTATTTCAGGTCATCGGGGTATGTTAGTGCCATGTCTTTTCTCGCAATAAAAAAGTATTAGTTAAATCTTATTCAACTATGAGCCTTTAGTAATGACTAAATGGAACAGAAAAAATATTAAACGCTTGCTTTTTGGAGAATTTTCTGTCAAAAGACTGATGCGCTCTATAATTTTTATTTACGCATTTCTATGTTTTTACGGTTTCTTTTTTTCAGAACGCCTAATTTTTCAACCTCCCCAATCTAGTCAGAGTGAGAACAGGGAAGTTATCCAAGTTAGCTCAGCTAATGGCGTGAAAATTTCTACTGTTCATTTTCCTAACCCGCAAGCTAAATATACCATACTTTACAGTCACGGGAATGCGGAAGACTTGGACGGCATTTTGTGGCTACTCAGAGAGATTCGAGATAGCGGCTTTGCTGTGTTTGCCTATGATTATCAAGGTTACGGCACGAGTCAGGGAAATCCTTCTGAGTATAATACTTATCGTGATATTGATGCTGTTTACAATTATTTAACCCAACAGTTGGGAATACCTGCAAAGCAAATTATTCTTTATGGGCGTTCTGTGGGGGGTGGGCCGGCAATTGATTTGGCTTCGCGGCAAAAAGTCGGCGGTTTGGTGGTTGAAAGTTCCTTTGTTTCGGCTTTTCGGGTGTTGACGCGGATTCCGATTTTACCCTTTGACAAGTTTGTGAATATTGATAAAATTGGCAAAGTTCGATCGCCTGTTTTGGTGATTCATGGTAAGGCTGATGAGGTTGTGCATTTTTGGCATGGAGAACACTTGTATGCAGCGGCGAAGCAGCCGAAATTAAATTTTTGGGTTGATGGGGCGGGTCATAATGATTTGATGGATGTGGCGGGCGATCGCTATGCTGCAACTTTGCGAAAATTTGCTAAGCTAGTAGATGAATCTTCTTGACCAATATGAGCAACGGGCTAGAAGCCCGTTCCACAACAACACATACACTTACACTTTATTGTGAACCGTTGCTATGAGCAACGCCCCTGAATTAAGGCTTACCTACTTAAGTTAACTAGGTCGGTTTGGCGATCGATAAAATGGTTTTTTAACCACACTAGCCGGATAGTTTTTACCGCGAATTTCGATTTCTAATTGCTGACCGATTTTCGCTAATTTTGCGGGAACAAATGCGAGGGCTACCGCACGATTCAAAGTAGGCGATAATGTACCGCTAGTAACTTCTCCTACTGTTTCGCCTTCAAATATTACCGGATAGCCGTGGCGCGCAATGTGCCGCCCCTGCATTTCTAACCCTACCAACCGCTTCGATACTCCACTCGCTTTCTGCTGTTCCAAAACCTCCCGCCCAATAAAATCGCCTTTGGTGTCGAGGTGAACTACCCAACCCAATCCAGCCTCTAAAGGCGTGATATTGTCGTCTATATCTTGACCGTAAAGAGCCATTGCTGCTTCTAAACGCAAGGTATCTCTCGCACCCAAACCGCAGGGTACAACGCCAGCAGCTAACAATTTTTGCCACAGTTCTTTTCCTACTTGGGCATCCACCATGATTTCAAACCCATCTTCGCCGGTGTAACCAGTTCTGGCGATAAAACTCGGCTGTCCCAACAGGTTTGTTTCTAAGTGACCAAATGCCTTAATTGGTGTGAGGCTGTCTTCCACAAAAGGCTGGAGATAGTTAACGGCTTCCGGCCCTTGAATTGCAATTAAAACTTTATCTTCCGAGATGTCTGTAAAACAGAGTTCGTTCAATTCTAAGTGAGTGGTGATCCATGCTTTGTCTGCGATGCGAGTGGCGGCGTTGACAATGATTACTGCACGTTCTTCGCTAGTGATAGGGTCTGGTTCTTGGCAGTAGAAAATAATGTCGTCTAAGATGCAGCCTTGGGCATTTAGCAAGACTGTATATTGAGCTTGACCGGGTTGCAAGCGGCTCAAGTCTGAGGGTACTAAGGGTTGAAATTTTTCTATTACTTGTTTCCCTCTCAAACCAAATTTTCCCATGTGGGAAATGTCGAACATTCCTGCTTGCTGGCGTACTGCTTGGTGTTCGCTGCTGATGCCTGCGTACTGTACTGCCATCTCCCACCCGGAAAAGGGCACCATCCGAGCTTTGAGTTCTAATGATAGGTCGTACAGAGGCGTGCGGGCAAGTTGGCTCGGACTCTCTGGATTGCTGGGTTCAGTTGACTTTGCCACAGGTAGCGCTTTGGTTGGGGATAGACTGTTTTGATTTTACGGGAAAATTGGTTTTCGCGGTGTGTAGGGCGATCGAATTTAAGGACACCGCAATGCTGTTTAGGTACGAGTAAGGACACAGCAGTGCCCTTCTTCGTGTCAACTTAACGGCAAAAGTAGGATCAGTATACCGTCTACCGATGAGTCCTTCGATCCCCCCTAGCCCCCCTTAACAAGCAGGGTGGATTAATTGTCAAAAGAGTAAACCAGTGGGGCTAGGCTATTTGCTGACGAGCACGCGCCAGATTTAA
>NZ_JAUBUB010000078.1:0-30557 GCF_036705265.1 Microcoleus sp. B4-C2 | reverse complement strand
TTCAGATAGCACTCAGTTTTTTCGCTTCTGTGCTTTATTGCGTAAGCATCCCTATTTAAAAACTGTCCGGAGTATTGTAATTAAGGAATGAGAATTAAATAACTTAGAATGCGTGATGGTTCTTGTGGGATGGGCGTCCCGCCCGTCCAGAAAGGATGGGCTATAAGCCCAACCCCTACTTCCCACTTTCAAGAGTGTAAATTATTTAATTCGCACTCCTAAGCATATTTTGTAGGAGCAATACGTAGTTTCCCCACACGAGGCAAAGTTCCATAATTCCTGTTACAGATATTTGTTAGCCCAGGTAATAAAACCTTCGAGCTTGTGAACTGCCAACAGATTGTCATTGTCAGGAATTTGTTTTTTAAACCAGTCGATCGAACCTTGTCTCATACCATCACCACCCACTATAACAATAGTAGGAACCCGATAACAATTTTTAATATTTAAATTAAGGTAAGGATACTTCTCATCTACTGAACCTTTGTCTTCTTGCCACTTGCACTCAACAATTAGACCCAGAGGAAACAAACCGCAACCAACAATATAAAAATCCACATTTATTTCAGTTTCATAAATGCTAGCTCCGATATAAACCTGTTTAGCATATCGCTTGGAATTTTCAGTAGAGCTTAAGAGCCAATCTCGCTTGCGCTTTTTCGGCAACTGGGGACATATTTCGAGATATCCGTGGCCTCTCAACGTACCTTCTACAGTTGTTTCTAAAACAAAACCAGTTTTATTGGCTCTAAAACCCCTATTCATTTTGTTTTCCCCTGAATATAATTTGAATTAAGCCGATCGCACTTGAATCACCCCTCGGTCAAAAACCCGTTTGTCAGTACCGATAGAACTGACAAACATCCGGTCTTCATAGACATCAAACGTCGCAAAACTCAGGCGACTAGCAGAATACTCCGTCCACTCAGAACGCCCCACCGGACGAGTGCCCCCGCCGGCACCGCAAATTAAATAAGTCGTACCGTTAATCGATCGAGTCCGTTCGTAACTATGCTCGTGTCCGTTGATATAAAGCTGCACGCCGTACTTTTGAAACAAAGGCGTTAAAGTCTTAATAAAAGGTTGATTCAATCCGTAGACGCCAGAGGAATAAATCTGGTGGTGGCCGAACACAACTTTCCAAGGTGCGGTGCTCTGACTCAACTCTTTTTCCAGCCACACAAGCTGATTTTTCCAATCCGCATTGTGATTGGTATCTAAAGCAAAAAACTGTACCGGATCGCGCCGAAATGTATAGTAGCGACCTTGCATATTAAAACCCGCATATTTAACTTGCGGATCGCCGTTAGCAGTGCGGATATCGTGATTTCCCAGACAAGCATAAAATTTTACACCTTGCTGTAATAATGGCTGATAAGGTCGCTCGAAAACAGCATTAATTTTTTCAATTTCGCCGTTATTGTAGATATTGTCGCCGGCGAGAACAGCAACATTAAAAGGGTTTTCCCGGTGATATTGGGTCATCGCCTCAGCGACAGCATACTGACCTTCAGCCCCGGTACCGGTGTCGGCTACCGAAATAAAGCTTAAAATAGGCTGTGAGGCCGGTAAAGGGACGATCGCCCTTTCTGCCTCAACGTTAGAAGGGACAGCAGCGTTGGCGTCTCTACCGGAGGAAGTCCGAAGCTGAATCATTTTCGAGACTCCGGCAAAACCTAAGCTGCTGAGACTGCCTAAAATTAGAAAGTGACGACGTTTGATGCTCATTTTGATTCGGTTACAACTAATTAAATGATAAATTAAGGTTGAGATGGCTCAATTAAAATTTATCTCGTTTACATATATTTGCAACGCCCCAAGGCAGAGAAAATGTCAGAAGAACAACTAAACCAACCAACTCCAGAACCCTCTCAATCTCCGACACCGGAGGTTGCTTCGGCTGCAAAGTCTGCCCCCACTGGCAGCAAAACTCAAAATGCCAGCAGCGCGGTTCCCAAAAATCAGAGAATCAAAACTTTGATTGCATCGATTGGGAACTTGGGAAAAAAAGGCCAAAAATTACCAGCCGAACCCCCGTTGCAGCAAGAAAAGCCGATCGCGCCCACCGCTTCTGACTCAGCAACAGTAACTCCTCCCGCTGTTGCTGCGGAAGTTAACAGCGTGCCACCAAAAGTTGCTGTAAAAGTTGATAAAAAACCTGTATCCCAACGCACGGAAGGGAGCTTTTTACAGAACGTCGGTATACTTTGGCAAAGTATTGTGCGGCTAGTGCGATCGCTACTGCCACCATCTACGAACCAGAAGCTGTCCGATCCAATTTTAAACGCAGCCCTAGCAGCAATTCTGATCGTTGTAGTCGGTTTAACTTTCAACAGTTTCTCGGCAAAACCACCGCAGAAAGTAGCAAAAGTGCCTTTGCCAGCAGCGCAGCAGTCGTCGCCAACATTTGACGATTTTCTGGCGTCGGGAACGGCGAAATCACCAGAGGCGATCGTACCATCTGAGCCAATCTCTGCTAACTTCAAAAGCAAGTTGCCCGATTTAGTGGCGCCGGAAAAACCGCAACCCGTAGAAATTATCCCACCGCCACCGCTGACGCCCGAACAGTCTCTGATTGCTGCGATTCAAACTCAAGTTACTGACATTAAGAATCGACTGGGCGGCGGTTTAGTTGAGTCGGTTCAAGCGAATTTTGCCAGCAGCATTTTGACGGTAAAAGTCGCTGAAGATTGGTACAAACTCAGCGTAGTTGAGCAAAATCAACTAGCAACGAAGATGTGGAAGGAGGCTAACTCACTCGATTTCAGCAAGTTAGAAATTGCGAATATGGAAGGCAAGTTAATAGCTAGAAGTCCGGTTGTAGGTTCGGAAATGATTATTTTAGATAGAGGGATTAATTAGAATTTAAAGAGTCTGTATCTGTACACCATCTTAACAGCCTTACAGTCCAGGACGCAGCACCTAATTATGTAGGTGTGCAGTGCACACCTTACCGCTGTTAATTTTTTTGAGGATATTGAAACTTTCTCAAACCTGACAGAATGCTACCATTAAATTAATTAACTTTGAGGAAAATTGAAAAATGACAATTTTAACTCAAGTCGAACAACTAGAAATTGAATATCCCAGCAGCGACGGAGAGCCGATGGCTGAAAGCGACATCACGCGCGATTACATGACTTACAGCGTTGAAGCTGTCAAGCTTTACTTTCAAGAACGTTCTGATGTTTACGTGTCAGCCAATTCTTTCATTTATTATGAACAAGGGAACAACCAAGCGGTTGTTGCTCCCGATATTTATGTGGTGTTTGGAGTTGCCAACCGCAAAAGGGATAATTATAAAGTTTGGGAAGAAGGCGGAATTACTCCAGATTTTGTGTTAGAAATTACTTCGGAAACAACTCAGACGAAAGACCAAGAAACCAAACCGGAAATTTATCGAGCTTTGGGAGTTAGGGAATATTTTCAGTACGATCCGTCGGGAGATTACCTAAATCCGATTTTACAGGGAGTACGTCTAATAAACAATCAGTACGAGCCGATTGCTGCCAACAATATCGCTTTCGATACGCTGTGGTTGTTCAGTGAAGTGCTGGGACTGGAATTGCATCTAATTTCAGGAGAATTGAGGTTTAGAGTTCCTGAAACGGGTGAGTTTTTGAAGACTCATAAGGAAGAAAAACTGGGACGACTGGCAGCGGAGTCAACATTACGATCGCTCGTAACTCAACTCTTAAATTCTGGAATGAGTCGGGAACAGGTAGCGCAAATGATGAATTTATCAACCGTGGAAGTGAGACGATTGGTAGGGGAAAACTTTTGAGCGATCGCACTTTTCCAAGATATCAAGAATAGTGCGATCGAAGTATGGGACAAACTGAGAACAGTCAACAGCCAACAGTCAACTATTAACGAATGACTAGAGAGGCTTATTAGTAGGTTTAAAACCCTGCTTTTGAAAATAGGTTCGGAATACCTCTTGAGCAATTGGTGCCGCCGATACAGAACCAAATCCGCCGCCTTCAACTATAACTGCGATCGCAACTTCCGGTTTGTCAGCGGGAGCAAAACCCACAAACATAGAATTGTCAGGATGACCGGGCATTTCCACCGTCCCAGTCTTACCAGCACTTAAAGGAATAGTACCATCATTCATGCGTTTGCCAGTACCTTTTTTCACCACGTCAATCAATCCCTCGCGAACAACATTCAAAGTGGCCGGCTTAATACCTGTGGGAACTTTTTTGGTAATAGGAGTGTTAGTTTGAGAAGCCAATAAATGCGGCTGAACTCGATAACCGCCATTAGCAACAGTTGACACCATCACAGCCAATTCTAAGGGAGTACAAAGTACCAAACCTTGACCGATCGACATTGTTACCGTATCCCCAACATACCAATCTTCACCATACATTTTCTGTTTCTCTGCTGGTACCGGAACTTGACCGTGATTGGCGGATTCCAACCCCAAAAGGTCTAAATTAATAGTACCGCCAATGCCCATTTTTTTAGCTGCTTTCGCCATTTCTTCGGGGCCGGCAGCCATACCTACTTGATAGAAAAACGTATTGCTGCTGTAGGCTAAAGCGTCGCGGAAACCGATAACGCCGTAACCGCCGCTGTGTTCGTTAAAAGAAATTCCGCCGATCGTAATTGAAGAAGAAGTGGCCACAGTCGAGTCAGGAGAAAACTTGCCCGACTCCATCCCCGCTATAGCAGTGACAATTTTAAAAGTGCTACCGACTGGATAACCTTGAACGGCTCGATTTAAAAACGGTTTTTCTGGCCCTTGCAGCCGCTCCCATTCTGTTTGAGTCACCTTGCGGGTGAAAATATTGGGGTCAAATGTCGGCCAACTAGCCATTGTTAAAAGAGCTCCGGTTTTTACGTCGATCGCCACAACTGCACCCAGGCGATCGCCCAAAGCTTTTTCTGCAGTTTTCTGCATATCTAAATCTAAAGTTAGCTGCACCGGTTTGCCGGGAATAGGGTCTTTTACACCTAAATCTTGGATTTCCTCGCCCTTAGCATTCACCTCGATTAAACGGTTTCCCCAAACGCCCTCTAAAGTTGAATTGGCTAATTTTTCCACTCCCATTTGACCCACGAGCATCCCCATCGGATATGCAGGATTAGCTTTTAATTGCTCTAAACTAGCTTCGCCGACGTACCCCAAAAGGTGAGCTGCTAATTGCTGGTGGGGATTGTCTCGGCTCGATTCTACGCGAATTTCAACTCCCCGCAAAGTATTAGCTTGTTCTCCCAAAGCGACGAAAGTACCGACATCGATATCTTTACTAATTCGCACTGGCAGGGCCGATCTGTAGCCAGCGGCATCGATTTTTTTGACAATTTCGGCCGCGGGCAGTTTGACGATCGGGCCCAGTGTAGCGGCGATCTCTTGCCACTCCTTGGCCGATCGCTCTTTTGGCCACACATAGACCGATCGAGATACGCGGCTGGCCGCAAAAATTTTGCCGTTGCGGTCTAAAATTTGACCGCGAGTCGCGGGGACTGAAACAGGGCGAATGCGGTTATTTTCCGCCCGCTGTCGGTTGTAGGCTCCCTGTATCAGTTGCAGTTCGGCTAGACGAAATATTGGTAGCGTCATCAAGGTAGTGACGAGCAGCATAAAAATCATAACTTGGAGCGATCGGCTGCGTTGCCGTGAAGCATTGTCCAAGCCATTTTTGTCGAATCGGACTTTAGAGTTAAAAGAAAAATCGCCAGCCATATTAATTAATCTGCTCTTTTTATTCAACTAACAGGTTGATACGGGCCCCATCCGGATGATTGGGCCGATGATTACAGGGATTATAACTTCTCACTCTTTAGTAACAGACATAAATTCTGTCGATTGGCAGACGAATCAGCCGGATTGTTTAATTAAGCTATATAAGATGTATGTTAAATATCAGGTTTTTCTGACAATTCAACTGTTAAGGAGGTAGGGGCGCTGTGGAACCGATCGATTTTTTGATTGCTTGGCTGGTGACGGGCAGCAGCTTGCTGCTAATTTCTCAACTCCCGATCGGCGTAGAAATTGACAGCACACCGAAAGCAGTAATTTCCGCTGCAGTTTTGGGAATGTTGAATGTTTTAATTTTGCCAATTCTGAAAGCAGTTTTTTTCGTGCCGAACCTACTGACGCTGGGATTGCTTTCCGGCGCGTTTGCTTTTGTAATGAATGTGATTGTTTTTGCCTCGGCTGCGAAGCTAGTTGAAGGATTTAGTTTGCGGATGGGCCTTTGGAGCGCGGTACTGGGGGCGATCGCCTTGGCTGTAGTTAGCAGCTTTATCAACGGCGCGCTGATTTAGCAACTTCCCCTGATAAAGGGCGATAGAAATCGCCCGATATTTCCCACCCTTAGCTGGCGCGTTTCGTGTGCCTACAACCGATTTCTATCGCCGAATATTTCTTCTCCCTTCTTCCTTCAATCCGTTACATCCGTTACATCCGTTAAACAATCCGTTGTCGAACTTCCTTCAATCGGTTACATCCGTTACATCCGTTAAACAATCCGTTGCCGAACTTCCTTCAATCCGTTACATCTCACATCTTGCACCCTTCTCAAGAACGGGCTCTCCGGCCCGTTCCACAAAGAGTATATTTTCTTGTGGAACAGGCCGAAAAGCCTGTTCCTAAAAAGCTAATTGAGAATGGTGCAAGATATAAGTTACATCCGTTACATCCGTTACATCCGTTACATCCGTTACATCCCTTGCCGAACTTCCTTCAATCCGTTACATCCGTTACATCCGTTAAACAATCCGTTGCCGAACTTCCTTCAATCCGTTACATCCGTTACATCCGTTAAACAATCCGTTGCCGAACTTCCTTCTTACTTGCCAATCACCGACTTATAGGCTGTCACCTTAAGATCAATCCCAGTAATATCTGTCCCAACAACAACAGCCGCCGCTCCTAAATCCAAGGCTTTTTTAGCCATTTCCGGCCCCGATATCCCGCCTTCGCAGATAACGGGAACCTTAAGCTTTTCTACCATTTCCGCAACCAAATCAAATCCCGGCGGCGAAAATTTTTCCGTCTGGGAAGTATAGCCAAAAAGAGTAGTTGCTACAGTATCTGCACCAGCTTCGGTTGCCGCGATCGCAGCTTCTATTGTATCTACATCCGCCATCACTAATTTGCCCAATTCACTGTGAATTCGCGCGATTAACGTCTTTAACTCTTCGCCAGCAGGACGGTTTCTCTCAGTAGCATCAACGGCGATAATATCGGCTCCAGAAGCAGCGATCGCCCGCGCGTCTTCAAACCGAGGAGTAATGTAAATCTCGCATCCCGGCAATTGCTGCTTCCAAATCCCAATTATGGGAGCGGATATCTGTTTTCGCACCGCTGCAATGTGAGCCGGAGTGTCAATCCGCACCCCCGATGCACCTCGATTGATAGCGGTTCGAGCCATTGCCGCAATTACGATCGGATCGTGCAGCGGCGAATCAGCAGGTGCTTGACAAGAAACAATTAATCCTGTAGGAATTTGACAATTAATCATGGGGAATTGCGGATGGGGAATTGGTAATTGGGAATTACAAATTATACCAGTTCAAAAAAAGAATGTAACTGTAGACCATATCCCAACCCATATCCAATGAGTCAATCGATTTTAGATTTTAGATTTTAGATTTTAGATTGAGCCCACGGATAAATGCTCTTTCTTGAGGATTTTCTATTTTCGATTTTGGATTGATTCCAGGGATAAATCACGTGGCGGGTACCACCTTTGAAATTCGTGGTCATTCCCCAATCTAAAATCTAAAATCTAAAATCTAAAATTGTATTACCCATTACCAATCCCAGCCATTAAAGAAATAATTTTGTCCAGCAATTGCTCAGGGTGAATCGGTTTAGCCAAACAATCGTTAGCTCCCGCCGTCACGAAAGATATCTGATCTGCGGGAATTTCATTAGCGCTTAAAGCTAGAATCTTAATATTTTCAGTAGCGGGTTTTTCGCGCAGTTGGTGAATTATTTCGCAGCCATTCATACCGGGCAAACGCATATCGACAATCACAGCATTCGGCTGCAAAAGTTCAATTTGTTCCACCGCCGCTGAACCTTCAATCATCCACACCACTTGCAGTCCTGCTGCTGTCAGGATATCGCAAATCAGCATGGCAGTTTCTTCATCTTCTTCCACGAGTACGAGGCTACCGCGCGAGGAATAATGCAGCGGTAAAGATGAATTAGATTTTTCATAGGTTAATTTTGTGGATTCATCTTTGGTTAGAGTTTGGATGGGTATAAAAACGGTAAAAGTAGAGCCGACATCAACTTGAGATTTGACTTCGATCGCGCCGCCGTGAAGCTCTACTAACTGTTTAGTTAAGGCTAATCCCAGACCGGTGCCGCCGTATTCCCGGCGGTAGGGGGAATCCAACTGCTGGAATTTTTGAAACAACAGCGATCGCTGATCTTCGGGAATTCCAATGCCGGTATCTTTGATTTGAAAAACAGCGGTGCTGCCTGCAGGTGCAGTACCGGGATGCCGCACTGCCGACGTTCGATTTTTATCTTCTGTCACCCAAACTCGCAGGATGACTCGCCCGCCTTTGGGAGTAAATTTAATCGCATTTCCTAAAAGATTGAAGAGAATTTGTCTCACGCGGCGCGGGTCAGCGATGAAGCGATCGCACTCTTGTTTTATCCGCTGTTCTTGCAGCAGTTCCACGCCCTTAGCTGCAGCTTTTTCTTTGAGGGCGTGCAGGCTCTGAGAAGCTAATTTAGAAAGTGAAAATTCACTAATTTTTAATACTGCTTTTCCCGCTTCTACTTGCGATAAATCTAAAATATCGTTAATTAATTCTAATAAGTGGTCGCCACTGTCTCGGATAGTTTGCAGGTACTGCCGCTGCTTTTGCACTGGCACTTCTTTACTGCCAACTTTGCCGTAAGACCACCGCAGCAGCGTGTCAGAAATGCCGATGACGCAAGTCAGAGGAGTCCGCAATTCGTGGCTCATAGCTGCCAAAAATTCGCTCTTGGCGAGGCTGGCAGACTGGGCTGCAACCAGTGCATCGCGCAGTTCTCGCGTGCGCTCTATTACGCGCTGTTCTGAGGTGCGCTTTTGCTGCTGGACTTGTGCATAAAGTTCGGCTTGGTAAATCGCGATCGCCAAATGTTCTGCTATTTGTCGCAAAAATGTTTTTTTGCTTTCTTCCCACTCGCGAAAAGTACACTGGTGGGCAATTAGCAGCCCCCACAAGTCGTCTTGAACTACGATCGGCACTAGCAACTTTGCCCGCACCTTCGCCCGCCGCATCAACTCTAAAAAACAAGGCTGCGAAGAGTAACTTGTTTCCACATCCGCGACGCACAAAGCCAAACCTTTGCGATATTTTTCTCGGTCAAGGACTCCATTGGTAAAACACTGCGCGTCTTCACTAAAATTCAGTACAGACGAGATAGTATCGTTAGCTAAAGCTTCGTAAGTTACACGACCTAAATACAAGTAATACCCGGAATTTGCTATGATTTCGCCACACCCAGAAACTGCCGCAGGATTTTCTTTAGCTAACTCGGCCTTGTGCGGCGCTGGCACTTTTTCAAATTGATAAATTAACAGGCGATCAACCTCCAAAAACTCTCGCACTTGCTCGACTGCTTTTGACAAAATTACAGGCAATTCCAAACTCTGGCGGATTTGAGTTGTCACCTGATTCAAAAGTCGCTCTTGTTCAAGCTGTTGCTGCAAAGCATCTTCTACTGGCTGACAAAATGAAATGCAGGGACTGGCAATTTGTAATTGATTGACGGCTTCGGCAATCTGGCTTTGTAGCGTTTCTGGATCTATAATTTTGGGCGCTGATTTTCCCTCTATTTCTGTTTGGCTGTGTAGGGGCAGGCGATTATTTTGGCTGGCCTTAGCAGCTAGAATATCCAGCAAATTTAGGGTGAATTCGCTTTGAAGAACGGCCGAGTTGGGCTGTATATTTTTAATTGCTTGTTTGATGGCGCGAATGTCAATTTTCCACGGGGGTGCGGGCTTTATTTCTGCGAGTTTGTCTGCGAGGGTAGACAGGAAATTGGCGATCGCCCCAGGGTCGAAAGTCAACTGCACATTCAATTGCGAATAGAGATTTTTTTCGCTGTGCTTGTGTCCGTTTGTTGCGAACTCATCTAATAGATTGCCCCGCAGCAGCGCGCTAAAATGGTCTGATACTACTGCTGCAAACCTTTCCGACGAATTTTCCAGATTTTGAGAATCAGCGATCGCATCGTCGGTCAGCCAAATCGCCCCTGGGATTTCAGCCATTTGCTGTAACAACTGGTAAGCAGCCTCAAAGGTTGCTAGCGGCAAAGTCCGATTTAAGGTTTTTGGTTTCACTCTAGTAATTCTGAATTCTGGATTTTAGATTTTAGATTGGAGTGAACGAGCTCCTGCACCAACTCTTTGAATAACAGCTTAACCGCTTTAGCTGCTACCCGCGATCGCACCAACCGCACCGGCCGGCCACTGAGTTTTTCTGAATCCATGATTTCCCCCAAGCGATCGCCAATGTTGTTGGCCATGCGAGCGCGCTTTGGTTCGATTCGCGTAAAGATCCACTGCCAGAGAGCCTTTCTGCACAAATCAGATCCACCCACAACTTTAGACTTTTGCAAGTCGCCACTGCTTTCTTGGGAGGGCGCGTACCCCAAAGCTTTGCAGAATCGGCGAAGCGATAAATGCCGCTTGGTCGGCTTACCCGATCGCCTTCCCTTGCGAATTTTGACATCGGGCTGGCCGTCGGCAGCGAGGTAGTTTTCAAACGGGTAAATTTGCGACAAAAGCAGCGCTTCAACGCGGCGGCCGAAACCGAATTGAGCGAACACTTTCCGGTATGGCAAGAACTGCGGCTCTGCCACCAACTTAGAAAGCTCAAATTCAAGAACCATTTCTTCCCGCTGCAAGTCGCAAATTCTGGCGGCGTGTTTTCTTAAGTCATCGGTTATTCCCAGTCCGATCGACCGATCCAACAGCAAATCGTATTTAACTGACTGTCGCTCGCCGCATAACCAGCCCCAAAGCAACGGCACTTTTTCACCAGACCGCAGCGATTTAATCAGCGCCGCTTCTGGAAACTGCCAAGCTAAATCTTGGCGAGCACGGTTGATAATCGGACTTTGCACTCGGTTAAGGTGCGCGAGCCGGAGCACCAGCCGGCGAATTTGTACGATTGTGCGATCGCGCATTTGCACAAATCGGCGCGGCGTGTCGATGTAATCCCAACCATAAATGGCAAGGGCGAGCGCGTCGGCGTCGTCGTCTTTGTCGGGTAAGCCCAAGTGATGCTCGCGGAACGATCGAAGCTCTTTATGCCCTACCAGTCGCACTTCTACTCCCGCCCGTGCAAGCTGGGTTCCCCAGAGGATTTGGTAATTAACCCCTGTGGGTTCCATGATGGCGATCGTGTTTTCCCGATCCGATTCCGATCCAATTAGTGCAAGTAATTCATTCATGCCATGCGCTGTAGCAGCAAGTTTGTGGAAATTGTAGCGGTAATAAAACTCGCGCGGTTCGTCAATTTTTTCTGATATTAAGCAGCACGAAACCGAGGCTTTGCTAATATCCAAGCCAATAATTTGAGTCATTCCATTTTTAAGGGTGAGTTTTCCAAATCTCGCAGCAGCAGCTTATGAATCACCCAAAGGCCACATGAGCCTACTTCACTCTTAAAGCTTCAAAGTGCGCGAGACGAACAATTAATTAGGCAGCGACCGAGCTTGTGAAACCAAAAAAGCCTTTGCAGCTTGATTCAATCTGAAAGCCCTAAATCGCGCCTTTTTTAATTGGCGGTCGGGTTGGAATCGATCCGCTACTCCCCTTAAAAAAGGGAGTTTCGGCCGCTGATTCGAGGCGGCGCTCGTCAGGCGGTTGTCAGGATGGAATTAGTGCTAACAAGAGCCACGTACACATATACATAGTCAAGGTTTTGAGCTAACGCTCGCTCGAATTCCTCAGTTGAGTAAGTTCTCAGCAAATAATTAGCCGTGTTGATATGTTCGTTCAAGCACAAATCGCGCGCTTGTTTGCGTAGTAGTCCGCGCGCTTTGGCTTCTTTGATACAGAGGAATATTTCTTGCTTTTTGGTTTCGCTAAAATCGCCAAATCGCTCTTTGGCAGATTGCACCAGTGCAGCAATTTGTCTGTTTTGAGTTTGGTTCATGGTAAAATGGTAAATTGGTAGACGTATTGTGGAAGAATAGTCAAGATAGCTTGGAATTAAGCAGTTAAAATCTGGTTTAACTGCTTTTTATTGCTTAGAGTTGTTTGAAAATGTAAAGACCTTTGCCCGGATGTTTTTCCTTGACTTGTTGGGCCAACGGCATCATCACGTCGTTGATGAATTCTTCTATCTCGTCTGCCTCTGCTGACTTTTGATGAATGGCTGCTTGAATGGCAATATCCCTAGCCAATTCCTCGCAAGGTTTGCCAACAATTTCACTGAGTAAATTAAGCAAAATCGAATTGGTTCTTGAACACTCAAAAATAAGTTGTTTTTGTTCAATTGGCAAATCTTGCAAGCTGATAGTTCCGGGCTGTGGCCTGTCATCGGGAATTCTTCGGATGGCTTGCAGGTTCATCTCGCAAGTATTTAGAGAGTTGTTGAGTGTTTCCGCTAGCTCTTCAAGTTCGCGATAATTTCCGCAACTCTTGAGAATCAAATCATCGGCGTGGAGACCGAGGGCGATAATTTCCGCTTTTTGCTCAGGGCGAAACGCGGGCAAGTCAGAATGCCTGTAAGTGAAAGTATTGTGAGACATGGTTTTAAAAAAACTAACTAGGATGAGTCCGACGCTTTGTCGGATCTATTCGGTCTGATAGCTTTTTGATAGCTTTTTGATAGCTTTGGTTTGCCAAAACCTGCTAGCGGTTTGTCGGTTTTGCCGATCGCGCCGGTGTCTTTCTGAAACTCGGTGTCTAGCTGATCTAAAATCTCCTCTTGCTCCGGAGTGGGTATGGTTGGCTCTTCTTCTTCCTCTTGATGGGGCTTGTACTCGTCCGCGATTCTGTCCATCAGCTCTTGGAAGGAAATACCGGCCGCTGCTGCTTTCTTGGCTAGCAGTGCGTAAGTGTCCTTCTTAATACGGACTTGCTGCAGTCTGGGTTCTGGGTTCTCGTCAATGGTTTCGGCAATCGTCACTGCTGAAATCCTTTCCTTCGGTACGGTCTCGACCACTTCCTGCCACTTGCTCTCTAGGGGGCTGTCGCCGTACTTGTCCACCGCTGCGTATTTCCCCAGCGTTGTAGCTTGGGCTACGCAGTTGGGCAAAATTTTGAAGCCAGACTTAATTAATCGCAGGCAGATGTCGGCTGCTTTGATGATTTGCTTGCAGTAGAAGTGCTGACGGCCGAGTCCTTGCTCGCAGTAGGTTTTAAAATCCTTAAATTTGGACTTATACAAACGATATCGGCGGATTGTCTGAAGCATGATTCCTTGCCGCACGTAGTCTAGAAATCCCCTTTTAATTTCGTGCGTCAGTTCGCTCAAATCGTTGTAAGGGGCGGTAGCGAGGGTTTCTTCTGCGAAGTCCAAGAGCGGTTGAAACTCACTGAGCGGTTCGTTTAAAAATGAATTGGCAGTGCTTTCCATTTATCAGTGGTTAGTAAAGTGTGGGCGCGTTTTCGGTGTGAATCGTTCCAGGGAATGCGGGGACTGAAAGAGACCTTATCGCAGGAAAACCAATGAAGTTCACACGCAAAGTCACAAACTAAAACAAACAGGTTTGTATAGGGGGCAAAAGGTAGGCGTATTTGACCTAAAGCCCATGCTGGGCAGTCGTTCCCTTTGTAGTCAAAATTGCATTCCCTTGGCTCTACATACCAGTCAATGTGATATTTCGTTATCTCCATAATTTGTTAATTGTCGTGATAAATCATGTCTGGCTCATCCTCTAGGGGTTCCCAAAAGATGTCATTAAAATCGGCGGTAATTTCCATGTTAGTTGTTAGTAGGAAGCGATTCTCTTTCACGGAGTAATCGCTTCAAAGTTGGTTAAATAACGCCGTCCGGGTATCTTGGCTCAGGCGGCACGATTTCCACCTCGGACAAAGATGCGTCTTGTAGTAAGAATCTCTTATCAAACGTGAGTTGGTAAGCAGTCGGGTCTATGCCCAGCCTTTCTAAGAAAAGCTTCAGGCTTTCATAGTGTTCCGTTGCTCGCTCAATATCCTTGGTTAGAGTTTTCAGGGTGTAAGCTTTCTGCTGAATTTGCCGCTCTAAGCTCTCGGAATCTTCCGCTAAACGGTTTTGAGCATCAAGCTCAGCCAGTAGATTATCAAGCTGTTGCTTCAGCATTTCATAGGCATCTGAAAGGCTGTCTACTTCGCTGCTAACTTCCAGTTTTCCATCTTTTTCGAGTCGTTCCCATTTGTCTTTTTTGTAGACGGGAATGGAAATCTTCAGAAAAGTCATTGATTTTCACCTGTTTAATGATGGTTCGAGGAAGCGATCGCCCTAACGTCTCTCATCAAGACGATCGCACAAACGAGATATGGGAGATAAGTTCGTCATGTTCAATGCTCTATGCAAGCAGCCGCTTCTAGTGCATGGCATCACCTCCCGGAGGCGATCGCCCTGACTGACTGCTACTGCCAGCGGCGATGTGGGTAATATGCGCTTGGGCTGCGATTGGGCTGCGTGTAGTATGCCGATTTGCGTTTAAGGACTTTTTGGCAGTGTCAGACCCGATCGCCCTTGGTGGAAAATTCGGCGGTTTGGGCCCCGGCAGTCGAGCAAAAATCCCTGTGTCAGGCGGTTCGTCGGAGTCGTTTTGGTGCGCTGCGCGATCGCACCAAGTGTCAAAAGTCGGGATAGAAAAGTTGCAAGTGCTGGAACTTTTAGCAGCCGGTTCGTACCAGGCGGCCGGGCAAGGAGCCCACTCGCACATTGAGTCGAGGGAAATTTCTATCGGTTTATCTTCATCTTCATCTGCCTCAACCCAGGCATCGTAGGCGGCCCAAAAAGCGAATATGGAGTGGTAATCATCCGGGTCTGGCGGCTCATCGCTGGTTTCTACTGTGAAGTCGATCAAGCTCAGTTGCCCGTCGTTGTCGGCTTGAAAGTGGATAATCTCAGACCGTGGCGGGCAATAACGCGCCAGAAACCTATCAGATAGTTTAATTCCCGGCAAGATCGGATTCGGATCAGGTTCGACATCGAGGAGATTTTCGGTCGCTGGTACGATCGCACTTTGGCTCAATTTTGGCTCAACTTCCAGTCTGTCGCGGCCATTGTCGCCACGGTTCGGCGGGCGATCGGCTTCTGTGAAATTTTCGACACCGGGGGAAGTTTCGGTCGCCGGTTCGATCAGCTTAACGGCCGATTTCGGATGAACGATGCGGCCGAAATTGGATTCGATCGGCGGCTCCTGGACTTCAAGTTGAATTGCGCCGGGGTAGTTTTTGAACCTGCTGTAATCGCAGTGCAAACAGCGAATCTCCGGTCTATCTAAATAGTCTTTCGTGCTGTACAAGGCATGGACAGCGCCACAGATCGGGCACTCACACGCTCTGGGGGGAGATTCCAGCAATGGCTCCTGGGCTTGAACTTCGATCGCCTCAGCAACCAGTTCAACTTCCGCTGCCGGGGAAACTTCCAGCAATTGCAGCAGCGGGGGCTGCACACCGACTAGGGCATCAATCCAGTTTTGGCGGCACCGTCTGTCGCCGTCGGGGAGCACATTAAGCTGCCAGCCGATTTCTTTGAGTTCCTTGAGATTCTTCTGTTTCAGACTTTCCGGGCTGTACATAGGTTAGGGAAAGGGTGAGAGTTACCCACCCATAAACGTTTGGGGTATGCAATGGAATCTTGTCACAAGTGTGACTTTCGACTATCATGAAGTTACACTTGTGTCTTTGTCAAGGTCACAAGTGTAACTTTGGTAATCTTTTAAGGTAGGCGTTATGAATCAAGAACATGGTCAAAGTAAAGAAAGCACAACAGTTGCAGTACGGGGAATTGAGAACGAACAGGACATTTACGTTGACACCGACGGGGGCGAGGCTCTTTCGGGAGTTAGCACACGGTTTGGGGGTGAGTGGCTCGGACTTGATCGAGAAGCTAGCGCGGCGGGAATTGGAGATTTCGACCCCTTTGGGGGAGTTATTGACCAGCTAATCGACGATGCGAGAAAGCAGTTGGTCAAGAGTCAGGAGTGCATCGTTTGGTATCGTTCAGAAGCGGACGAGTATAAACAAAAGCTGGACAATCTAATCAAGCTGAAAGAATTACAGCAGCAACAACAGCAGTTAATGCGGCAGCAACAACAATTGCTAGGCACGACAGAGCAAACACACTCATCCAACCAAAACGGGGAAGAAGACCTCGCAGAATAATCGCAACAGAAGCCAGCACAGCGTCTCGTGCTGGTTTTTGCGTTAAATATTAGATATTAGTCATTATCTTTGGAGCAATCATGGAAGGCTTAGGCATAGAAGGGATGCTGCTTATTGGGCTAGTAATTACTTGTTTGATATTTGCCGCAGGAGGGCGATCGCACTTATGAACAAAGGAGAACTGGTGGACTTGCTGGCCACCAAAGCAGACACCACCAAGAAAGTAGCTGGCACTCTGCTAGACGCTTTTATTGATGCAGTTACGGCGGCGGTCGCCGACGGCGAGAAAGTAACTCTAGTCGGTTTCGGCAGTTGGGAAGCTCGGGAGCGGAAAGCTCGTGAGGGCCGGAACCCCAAAACTGGGGAGAAGATGGAAATCCCGGCAACTGTAGTTCCTGCATTTTCCCCAGGGAAGATGTTTAAGGATGCTGTGAGCGGGCGGTAAACAATTTGCCGATCGTCGTGAAGGGCGATCGGCTATAAAAAGGAACACTGAAGAAATGACAAACCCGAGTTTTGAGAAATTTAAAGAAGAGATGGCGGCGATCGGCAGGGCTGAATCGGTGCTGCTGGACGTTCCGCGACCGCTAATATTTTCAATGATTTCTACAGTCCAACTGGCAAGCCGCCATCCAGCAGCACTAAGCAGTTCTACAGTGCAGGAAGCTGTCGAGTTAGCCCGACAATGGCAGCAATTGATTTTTGACGCCGACCGATTCCCGGTGGCAGCCCAACTGCTAGAAATGGGTTGGAACCAAGAATATGATTGCTGATCGTCGTGAAGTGCGATCGGCTGTAGACAATTTGTAGACAAATGGTAGACACAATGAAAATTTCCCCCGACTTGAAGAAATACGCCGACGAAATGATGGCGATGCAGGACTTGCCCCCTGCAACTGTGGAGCTTCCGCCGCTGGCAGCCATTGCCATCATCAGCCATATTCAACTGGCAACCCGTCACCCTAGTGTTGGAGGCGATACCTTTACCAAGATTGCGATCGAAACCGCTCACCAACTGCAACAGTTATTCAATCCCGAATCTGAAACTTACAAAGTGCTGGAACTTGGCTGGAATCCGACTGAGGACATCCTGCCTGCTGAGTTTTGCGATGAACCTTGCGAGAAATTCCTTCTGAACCTCGGTTGCCGCTGCACTGGCTACAAAAGGGCGGAAGTCATCGCCGGTGATGACGAAAGCCTCTCTCCCGAAATATTGGCAAGAGCCGCTGCGATGATGCAGCAAGTCACGCGCGCTTTTGAAGCTGAAGGTTTTGAGCTCGATATGTAGTCGATATGTAGGAAGCGGCCGATTTGTCGTGAAGTGCGATCGGCTACTAGACAAGCTACTAGACAAGCTACTAGACAAGCTGTAGACAAGCTGTAGACAAAGGAGTTAATGCCGATGGTCAATGCTCAACTTTCACTTTTTGACACCGCAACCGTCGAGGTGGGGAACTTCTACAAGCCCGGCGACTGGGTGAAGCTGCGAAGGAAGCCAGCGATTGCTGCATGGGTTAAGCGCGGGGAAATTTACAAGGTCAACCGGGTGCACCCGATCGACGGCTCCCTTGAATTTTGGAACCCATTCACGAACGAGTGGGATTTTCTCTATCCCGATGAAGTTAAACTTGCGATCGCGCCGCCAGAAATTGATTCTGTATCACCAGCCCCAACCATTGCTGATACAGAATACACAGTCGAGGTTGCTGATACAGAATACACAGTCGAGGTTGCTGATACAGAATACACAGTCGAGGTTGCTGAGGATGATTCTGTATCAAAAGCAATATCTACTTACCGGCCTCGTGGCACGGCCCGCAGCGGGGAATATTTCCGGTTCTCCTACCGCGACGGGTCTCGGATGAAACACATTCATATTCGCGGGGGCAATACCGATTCGCCGATCGCTCAGGCAAAAGTGCAGGAAGTGCGATCGTTATTGGCGATCGGTGTTGCCCCCGCCGAAATTGCCACCATGCTGAAAAAATCACCGAAACCCAAAGCCGATGGTGGGATTTGAACCCACGACCGTTCGATTACGAACAAAAAACTATTCATACCAAATCAATATCTTGAAAGTCATTGATTGACCGGCGTTAAAAGCGCCGTCTTTAAAAATTATATTTAGATCGAAACCTCTCGCAGCCAAGGTGAAGTGGGATGAATTTTGAGTTGTTAGTATCGCCGAATTTACGCCACTTATTTCGCTCGGTGGGTTTCCATTTGCGAATCCACCCGGCGGAACTACTGTATTTGCATTTGATGAACTTATGTGGCAAACCGCGGTAAATCCTTGATATCGATTGGAATGAATATCTGTATTTTGATAAGCCCTAATAAAGTTCGTGCCATTGTAGGTATGTGTAAAAGATACCTGAAGGCATTTCGGACCAGAAGCTGGAGTACCCGCAGCAGCGATTAAGAGCCAGTTTGAATTTGTTCCTGGTAAGGCATTGGTATTTGCGGCGATCGCAACATAACTACTGCCATTCCAGCTAATGCAATCATTCACAGCATATGCTGTCCACCAATTCCATGCACCACGCCAAATAGCTCCTGCTGGCCCTACTGGCCCTGCTGGCCCTGTAGCTCCTATTGGCCCTGCTGGCCCTGTAGCTCCTATCGGCCCTGCTGGCCCTACTGGCCCTTCAAGTATGTCCGATGTGCGAGCGATTGTGTTTGGGATATCTTGGTCGGTTAGAGGTCTCGAAAGTACGTCAATAAACTCCTCGGCCTGATTATTAAAATCTTGCTCTACAGATTGATAATCGATCCAAATATCTCGCCCGCTGGTTCCTGCGGTTTTCCGAATGTCGATTCCCGCCCCCACTGTGCGGGGAGATAAAGGTAGTTTTTGAGAAGTCGTTAGTACGGTGAATCCATTAATTACAAAAACAGCATTCCCATCCGCTACAGAAATTTCCATTGCCAGCCATTGATTCGCGGATACAACTATGCCGGAATTAGCTATAAATAAATCGCCATTATTCCTAGTGTGGATTTCCCAATTTGGGCTATTTGCACTATAAGAAAAGCAGCAAGCGTCGAATCCGATAGAACTTCCAGCCGATTGAAAGCCTATTTCGATCGCATAGTCATTAGTTGCATCGCGCAATATCGGAATCTTGATTATTGCTTTGTATATTATTGGCCCATCATCAAGGATGATTCCCGATGAATTATTACCCATTCCAGTGGCAGCAGAAACAAATCCCGCAGAATTTGAGCCGGTGCTTAAGCCGATAATTCCAGGATGATCCGGCTCTGCCCTCGTATACGAAAAACCACCATTTGCGCCTGATGCGGGAAAATTTCCACCGCCTGCGGGGGATAGGTAATGGGATTCTATGAAAAATTTTGATGTGTGCCTTGATTGGAGTGCCTGTTCGATGTCGGAAAGAGCGATCGTGGCGGCAATACCCGTACCTCCTCCGGCGCCTAAGTACCTAGCATCCCCTTCAGCCTGTGTAAGGTAAGCAGTAGAATGTGCGGCTGCTAAGTGCGTGGTAATTGCCGTCATTACCTCAGCGTCACGGGCGACCGCCGCTGGAATTTGCGGCTCTGTAATAGGATTAGATAAAGGCATTAAATTAAATAATTACTACTTCGGTAACATTAACGGTAGTGGGGCTACTTGTACACCGCATCGTCACAGCCCCCTGCCAAGGAGCGCCTGCTGAATCTTCAAAATAACCCCCCGGCAACAATTCACCAGTAAAAGCAGTTGCAGAAATAGTAGTGCCTAAAGAGAAGAGTGCATTAGCCGTTCCGTCATTGAAAATGCAAATTCCCCGACGATTTTGAGCTGTATTGCGATCGGGTAAAACTGTACTTGATGCGGTAGTTAATGAAACTTCTGTAACAGTCGCCCCGCCTGGGAATCGTGTTGCTTGCTGTTGTTGCTGTTGGCTGGGATTAAACAAAGTCATATTTTAAAAATTATCAATTGCATTTTTTACTTGTGCATCTGAAACTTCGATATATCGCATTAGTGAAGATACACTTTTGTGTCCCGTCGCTTTTTGGATTACTTTTACACTGCAACCCTGCTCGTTCAAGTGAGTAATAAAACCACGTCGAGCTGAGTAGAGACTAAATCCCTGATTCTCTAACCCTGCTTTTTTAACTGCTCGTCTAAAAGCTTTGTCAACAGCTTGTAAGCTCAAATGCTTGTCAGCCCTGTACAAAGACGGAAATAAAAAACCTGTTTCCGGCGGCTGGTAAGCAGCAAGCATTAATTTGAGCGCGCGGTGAATAGTCAGTTCGCGGGTTTTCTTGTCCTTTCGGTTAGCTGCGGGATAAACCACTGTGTCACGCGGTTGGCGTGTTGTTGGGCTTTGATAAATATGGCTAACATCTATTTTTAAGATAGCTCCTGGTCTCTCCCCAGTGTACCAAGAGATTCCTAAAAAGAGTTTATAGATATCAGATGTAAATTGGTTGCTGATTTGGTTAAAAATTACTTGGGACAAGGGTGTAGCTTGTCCTATCCCTGCGATTTTCACAGTTGTCGATTCCGTATAAATACTGCAATAAGAACAACTTGTTAGTTGCTGTTTTTAGTCTAGCGCGCCAAACCGTTTATGTCACGTTGTTTTGAAACGGACAACAGTTGTTGATTTATCTATTTCAGCAACTTCTTAAGAATTTACGACCATATCTTAAGGCGATAATTTGTTACTTAAACTTGAAAGGTAAGATTATTTTAAATTTATGGCGGGTCACACTTCGGGCGCTGGCGCTTCTGTTTCTGGAACATCACACGCCGACCCGCAAGGGCTAGCAAGCAAGGAGCGATATGTATATGGAATTTTGGGATTGTTGGAGCAAGAAGAAAATACCCTAGCAAAAATTACCGAAAGAAATGACCGAATAACAATTACAGCGAATTTATCCACAAAAACCGCTGCAATTGATTTGATTCTAAATGTGGTGGCATCCAATACAGTAGGTGGCAACACTGCCTACACGGCGAGCCATTACCTCACCGGATCGAGTTTCAGCAGCGGCACGGGCGGCGACAGTAGTGCACCCAATTTGGCACAAGCGGCAATGGAAGGAGTGATAGCTCTAAAGCTAATTGAACTCGACCCGGCGCGAAAACTCAACCCAGAAAAAACAGTAATTACCCGATGCACTCACACGCTGGCTGCGAGCGGTGGAACGAATGCCACATTTAGCGCGCTACTGGAATTCCCGATCGAAGTAATCAGTTTGCCCGGTGGCGGCAATGTAATTGAAGGAAAGGTGTTTCTGAACTAATGGCAGAAAACCAATTAGAAAACACCAAAACTTTTAGGCGAAGCATTACCAGCACTGACGGTACGGGAATTATTGAAATTCTTAATTGCGCCGATAGTTTCGCTGAATACGATGCTTTGTCGAATTCTTACTATCTAGGTAAGAGCTTTTATCTTGAAACTTTTAGTGGCGCAATTCACCTGCCATCTTATCAGCAAGCACCTTTCCCCGATATATTTCCCGAAATGAATGCAGCCGAAAAAAATGCTGCAATGCTTGCCATAGAAGAAGAATATCCGTTTGTTGGGTTGAGGTTTCACGCTCGGAAAGGTACGGGCGCGTGGTCAACTTTAGCGACCGCAAGACTGCAAAATAAGGGGCGAGAAACAACGATTACTTTCGTGATTCCTTACCTTACAATTAATCAATTAAAGTTATTAAGTCCCGATGATACTCTTGGTGTTTCTATTATTAATTATGGGTATGGCGTTCTTGGGAGCGGCGACTATATCAATTTAGAAGGTGATTTTAGATTCAATATTGATTTAATTGCAAAACCGCAAGTCAGAACAATCGGCACGGGATTACCTTATGGGGTGGATATTGGCGGGGCATCGCCGACGCGGTTTAGAACAGCCAACGCAAACCGCGCAATTTTGTACGCCACGAACACAGGAAATACACCGATTTGGATTGCTGGGAATTCCAGCGTGGCTGTCGGCACGGGTATTTACCTCGCACCCAATGGGGGAGGGAATTTAACTGAGCAAACTTTGACGGGGGAGTTGTGGGCGATCGCTGATGGCGGCATTGGTCGCATCGCCGGAGTAGAAGCGAGTTATGTCTAGGGTTTCGCGCAAATCTTCCCTGTCGCCAAGCGCCACAAGAGGTTCGAGTGCGATCGATCTCGGTAAAAATAGTGGCGTGGATATGGGGCGAAAATCTCAGCCGTCAGTTTCCAGCGGTGGCATTGGCGTTACGCAAGAAGTCGCTAATATTGGCGGCTTGACGGTAACAGGCGGGGTGAGCGTAGAAGTCAGCCCACTGCGAATCAACGTTAGCGGCGAGCCAAATTATGAAGATCCTAATAAGAATGCAATTTCAATTAGCGGAAGTGCAGAACTACCCGGCGGTTTGTTGGGAGTTGGTGGCGGCGTAAACATCAATACCAATACCGGGGAAATTATAGGGGGAAGCATTGGGGGTGAAATCGGAGGCTTAGGAATTAATATTTCAGCTTCCAATGAAGGCGATGTCGGGGTAGAATTTACCCTGCAAATTCCATTTACTCCTGTCGAATTAAGCTTGGGTCTGCAGTCCCCAAAGAAAGATCCATTACCGACGCCAACACCAACACCGACAATTCCCTCTCCCTCTTTAAATGTGGGTACTAGAGTTCCAATGGGTCAGCTAGCAGGATGTCAAGCCCTGCAAATTAGTTTGTCATCAGTTGTAGGAGGAATTGAATATATATCTTCTCCTCAAATTGGAGGGGGGGGGATAGTAGACAAAAACGCTTACTGGGAAACTTCAACGTCAGTATCAGATGAGATTTCAGATATTCTTATAGGCGACGCTAGTATAAACGGGATTTATCATTATACGGGCATTCAATCAAAAAGAAACCATAGCTCAGCTTTTTTTCAGGCTAACTGGCGAAGCCGATTAATTCAAACCAACTATCAATTATTTTATCGTCGCGTTGCTATTCCAGCTAATCCCTGGCTTAATCCTGATTCTCAAGCTCTAGAATCTCTTTATAGTGCAATAAAAAACGCAGTTTGGATGCTAGATGGGCAAGCCATAACAATAATTGATTTTGATTGTTCGACAAATCAAAACCCGGCAACGCCTCCTGCTGGTCTGCCTTTTCCAAACCCACCACCAAGGAGGCAAAAAGTGGATACTTGCTGTCAAGAAAACCTCAAGTTTTTAAGAGAAATTTATAAAAAATTAGGACTCGCCAGATTCCCCGGTCAACTACCTTCAACTATTATTCAAGAAGTGCCGAATGAGGGAGAGGAGCCCGCAGAACCGCCCCAAGTGCCGATTGTAGATTTAGTGAGTTTGCTAGACTGGCAATTTCGGCGCGTTGAAGAAGTGCTAGGACAATGGGAAATACAAATAAATGTCAAGGATGCAGATATTACCAAAGAAGGCGACCAAGGCAAAAAACTTAGATTTCCAAATTTAGCTGAATCTATTGCTGAAATAGAAGGCCAAATGCTTTCATTGTCTGCGAATGTAGACGCGCTAATTGCTATCACGACCAAAAATCTAGTTGAGTCTGGATTGACGAGGCAAGAAGCAATTAAAGGTTACTTAGCATCAAAAGCCATGATAAAATACATGGCTTTTAAAATTGAAGAAATAGACGTTGCTATTCCTCTATGCTTCACCCCCGGCGCTGAAACAATACACGGATTAATCGCAGAATCCGAACTCCATTTTAAGGGGATGGACTACACCGAAAAAGAAACTTTACGCGATATTTTCTTAGATTTGTTACAAGCAGCGGCAATTATCCGCGCTGTACACTGGCAACGAATCGACACCAAACAAGATACAAAAGCCCAGTTATTAGGGTTACTAAAGGGAAGTGTAGACCTTTTCAATTCTATTAAAAATCCTACCAAACCAGACGGTGGCGAGCCAACAAATCAGACAGAAAGTTTTGAAGATTCACTTGACAAGATGGAGAACGGATTTACAACCATTGCGGGAATTACTGATATTCAAAACCCTTACGGTCGAACAGTAGACCGTCGCCCTCGGATTCGACAAATTGGCGACAACATAGCGCAAGCGGGGAAAGACTAATGGCAACCGCTCAAGCAATCCCTAAAATAGGGATGATTTTAAAAGATTTAGCATCTCGCAAAATCCGTTCATCTTCAACGGGTGGCAATTTAATCAGAACTTGGTCGGCGAGCGCGATTACTACGTCAAGCAGTGGGGGTTTTTTGCAAGCGATTTTTAATGGCGCTCTTCGTTTTGGAAACTTCTTAATTTCAGCAATATCAAGCGTAATTTCCTTTAGCTTTACGAAGCTGTGGAGCTGGATTGTGGGCGGTGTGCAATTTATTTACAATTTCGATTGGAATATGTCGGACACTGCGATCGACAAACAAATCGAAGGGCTGTGGAATTCCTTTGGCGGCATTTTGGGCGGCGCTGTTGGACGGGCGATCGGCTGGATAGGCTGCGGCGTGGTTCCGGCAGCGGCGATTTTTTCGTTCAATCAATCGCTTGGTACTCACTTATTAAAGGAAGTCGGAGAACAAGCACTAGACGAAATGCTAGACGCTGCTAGCGAGGTTATTAATGCCAGTTTTAGGATGGGCGCTCAGGCAACTTTTCTGTGGCTGTACAAAGATGTACGTCGCGCTCTCAAAGACCCAAATAATGTTTTTGGCAAGGGTTTGCGGGCTGTCCTTGGTTCGGGAACAGTTGACAACTGGGGAACTGGCGAATCTTGGACGATCGCCAAAGCAGTAGAGGCAAAAATTGAATCAATCCCTAACGTTTTCTGGCGCAATTTCACAGAGGAGATGTTTGAGGAAGGCTCGGAAGCCTGTATCGAAGGGGGTTTTGCAGTTGCCGGGGGAATTGACGCTTGGCTAGCTCAGCAAGCAATGCAAAATGCCTCGGTACTTGGGCCCGATCGCACTGTGGAAATTACGCCCGATCGCTCAGCGCCTGATGAGCGAATTGTTCTTAGCGGGCCAGAGGCTGTACTCCGACCAACAATTGTTAACGTGCTTGCAACTCATCAAATGCTTGGCAATCGCGATGTGGGAGTGTTGGTTAACGGCACGCCCGTAGACGATACCATCACACCGGGAGTTCAAGAGCGGCGGTTGTTGATTGAATTTAAGGAGAAAACAGCGCCGCCGTGGGTAATGCCATCCGGTAAAAGAGCGCGCCGCCGCCAAATTACCGTGTTCGACGTGAAGCGCGGTCTAACGTGGGAAGAGGTAAAGCTAGCAGCCAAGCAATACACCAGCGGTCAGCGCTTAGTCAATGCTCGGCTCAACAACGGGCATCAAATGCAATGTTACGCCAGCACGGAAAATGAGGGACTGCAAAAAATTAAAGAACTGTTGAAACTCTCAACTGCTGAACTGTTACCAAACGGCACCCGCGATTCTGGGTATGTAGACCCAACGGCACGGCGGCGCGAACTGCCTTACTTGGTTTACCCTTCTAAGGCTGTGCTGGTTTGGAAAAGGCGATCGCCTGACTTAGATGGTCGGGAGGATACTGCAGGCAATTTGTGGACAGAACAAAGGATTGAATTTGATTTATGGCCCGACGATGCGCCTGCTAACTTGCCGCTGTTAGGTTAAATATTTTTGGGCAAGCAAATATTCTCGCTCTTTCTCTAATTGCGATCGCACTTGATTAATTGTCTGACCAGTTTCGCGCGCCAATCGTTCTAGTAAATTGCCGCGAGGTCTGTAATTATAAGGTCTTCCCCACCGGCTCGTTTTACGAGTTAGGGCTTTTTTGCTGTCCGTTCCCAGCTTTGGGTAAAGGGTTAAGTTCATGTTACAAATATTTACATTTGGGCAAGTTGGTCGTAAGTAGTACGGATCAACCCTAGGGTTGAACATAACACCCTGCTAGTCGAAACCTTTTCACAGCAAGCAATTGAGCCATTGACAGCATTAGGCTGAGTTTATTAAGGTGAAAGAGCGAAATACAAAGACACTTGTAAAAATTTATGTCCATCACTGTTACTGAATTGGTCGCTAATTTACCTGCCGGCGTTACCCTCGATCCTATTGCTTATCCCGGCACAGACCAAGCAATTAAGGTCATTGTTGAAATGTTGGACGCTTTTAACAAGACTCAAGCCGACTTTAACGCAGCCGCTCCCAATGGTAGCGATGTATTATCCCTTGCAGTCGGCCTTGGCAATGAGCAAAGCATTTTTTGGCCACCGGGACAAAACACTACCACCGAGACAGTAAGACCAAAAACTTACACCTTAACCAGCTTTCAACGCAGCGTAGTGTCGGACGTGTACCCTGTTGTTGGCTAATTTTGGCCACCCAATAAACGGGTAGCTAAAAGTCATTTTCAATTGTTAAAAATCACTCGGTTAATCAATAATGGCAGTTACTAATATTTACGGTGAAAGAAACCTGCGAGCGGTAAATATACTTGTTGGAGGCGTCAATGCTTTTTACGTTTTTAAAACTAACGTTGACGCAAGCGAAGTGTCAGAACTAGGACAAGTACCCGCCGCTACGTTAGTTGGCGGGAATCAACCTGTTTTTGTAGGTACTGGACGCAACGGCCGCCCCCGTCCTGCGCGGTTGAAAAAAAAGCGAGAAAACATTACTTCGCTTTGTTCATCTTCATCAATAGACACAGCGCTAGCAAGTCGCCGCTGGCAAATGGTAAAGCGTCAAGTCTATCAAGGCAGAATCGCTCAAAAATCAGCAGCATTTGGAACTCCGATTGCTGGCGGTGAAGCTGCTAAAGGCAGTATGTTAGTTGTTGTTACTACATCCAGTTTAAATTGGGCTTGGCGAATGCCTGCTCAGCAATTCAATAAAATTACAACAGCGGAAGCAACTGCATTAGGAATTACTATTCCTACCACCGATTTAGAGTTTCGCAGTTTGTTAGTTCGAGCTGATTTGCCGCGTCCAGGGCGCGCTTTTAGGATTTTAAGTACGACTGAAAACGTACTTAGAATTGAAACTTTTATTGGTGACAGCGCAACTTTACCCGCAGGTTGGTCGGGTATTGGCGAAGCGCGTAAGTTTGGAGGCTAATAATGCTGTTGTTACCGCATCACCATGAGTTTGCGGAAACGCTCGCTAACTTGCCGTTTTTTTATCAAGAAGCGGCAAGTAAAACCTGCGACACTCTGCACATTATCCAAAAAAATCCTAATCATTTGCCAGAGTTTGTTAAAGCTGACAAATTGCAAGAATATTTGTTAGGTGGCGAAGCAGACCAATTTGTCGAATACATCGACGGTTATGCTGCAACAGAAGAAGATGAAGGCGAGTTAAATTCTTGGGAGCTTGGCGACGAATGGCTTGGCTCGATTTAGGCATTGTTTTTCCAGATGAAACAATTTGGCGACAAACCAACCAAGGTGCTATTGACCAAGATTTAATTAGGTTGACTTACATTTCTACTGGAGTGGTTTCATCAATTAAATCTCGGTTGTTAGTTCGCAGGTTGTGGCAGATAGACGGCGAATTGCCAATAGAAGAAAAAGCAATTGTTGTCTATCCATCGCCAAATCGAATTTTACTAACCTTACCTGTGCTTACTGATTATGTACAATCAGGGCTTGCGACTTACAAAATGCAAGTTAAAAAATACTATCCGTTTCGCCGTTCTGTTATTAGCGAGCCGTCTTACGCTTTAAAAATTGAGGTAAGCTAAGACACGTTATCATCAGGTTCATCTGGTGCAAATTCTAAAATAATTTTGACCCGAACCTTACCTTTAACCCAGCCGTTTGACCCGACTTTAAGCAGATTGCACTGTACACCCGTTTTGGTCCAAAAATCGAAACCTGACGCAAACACATAGTTTTTTAAGAAATTTGAAATAATTTCTAAAAAATCATGGGTCGTATAAGTTTTGTCACTGCGAGCATGAAGAGTTGCTTCTGGCTCTAGCACGCAAAACACATGATTTTCGCTGTCCAAAGGTTCAAATTGAGGTTCCATAGTTTTATTGGTAAAGACAAACTCAATTTATCACAATGAAAAGCCTTACCGATGTTATTTCGTTAGTTGGGACATTTTTAACCTCGTTAATTAGTCTCATTGTCCTTTGGAACGTAACTAGGGGAGTTTTGACGCTTTTAGCTACTATTCAGCGCAAACTTACTGTTTTGCGAAGCTTATTTATTAGTTTGCGCGGAGAGCTTCGATCTATGCAAAAGTTTCTTAAAGTACATCACGGATATCACATTCGAGAAGAAATTCAAGATGTGCAGGAAGATTTGCTAAAGCAATACGACAACGATACAACGGGATTCTAGATGGATAAATACTCGTATCGTTTTACGGTTGCCAGTTTAAATGTGTCTGTAATGATGTTAGTTGGTGCGGGAATAATATTGATATTTCAGAAAGAAAATCCCACACCTTTACTTCCTTTTTTAGCACCTATTCTTACCGGGTTAGGTGGCTTATTAGTTTCACCTCCTAAACAATCGCCGCCACCATCAAATGACTATCCACGAAGCTAACGAGTTGCTGGCTAACGACAAAGCTGAGCGGCTGCAATTGTTGCACTGTTATGCAAACCTCTGTAAAGAGTACGGTTATATACAGGGAATGATAATTGCTAATCAGCGTGATGTGATGTCAAGCGGCGAAACACTTGCAGAGATGCAATTGCTGATCAACCAATTAACAGAGCGTTTGAAATGAATCAACATCACTTAATTTTTACAATGTCACTAGCTCAATCATTTGAGCTAATTTATGGGAATTTGCAACTTGTCTATCCTGACGGGAAGGCGATCGACTATCTCGCCACTTCCGGCTGTGCTGACTACCAGCGACCGGGCGATGAATGGGTGAGAGGGAAGGGGCCGATTCCCGCCGGCGAGTACCAGATACCAACGGAACCTTACTGGCTGGACACGCGGGGAGTTGAGGGGCTATTTTTTCACATCACCCCCGACCCGGTAGTCTCTGTACACGGTATCAGAGCCGAGCTAGGGCTTCACTTTGATGCAAATGTACCCGGCAGCGCAGGCTGTGTTGTGTTGCGGAATCAGGAAGGATGGCGGCGGTTGTGTGATCGGCTCGCGTCGATCGCTAATCTCGGTGTAAAGTCTTTGCCGCTAACGGTGAAGTATTAGCTTTAAAGCACTATATCTAGTGTTGCAATGAAGCTGCATCAACACTAGATATAGCGGTGCGGTAATCCCTGATAGGGTTTTAGGTTTAATCCCAGCGTGAACGATTTATTTCAATCCCTAATAGGGGGACGCTGGGAGGCTGACATCCCGCAAGACTTTTACAGCGCAAGCTTACTGCCAGCCATTTACATTGTATCTAAAATTTGGCCCGCTTTAGCGCGGGCACACACTTGACTTGACCGTCAGTGAAATGGGAAGTGCAGGAAACGAACCTGCCGAAAGCAAATCATGAATTTGCTGCCTAACCGCTCAGCCAACTTCCCTCTTGAATACCAGCATAGCAATTATCTCTGGGGATTCAATCTAGATATTTTCCCGGTTGTTTTAAAGAACAAAATATGAATGCCCCTGTTGTGAGGACGGAACCCGTGGGACAACTGGCGTGGCCGATCCAACAGACTTGAGATGACAATAGTCAGACACTAGGTAATAGAAGGCCCCAGGGTCAGAGAGTTAATTTTTCCCTATAGTTGTCCTCTTTCTTCTGGGCGAGTAACCCCCACTTCAGCGTTTTACGAGCGCGAAAGCGGTAGGAGGAAACAGGGGGAAGGGATAGGGCTGTATAATCGATCGCTTCTGGTTGTGTTTGTGAACCGGGTTGTTGAGGGAAACTAAGCAATTCCACTCCCATTGCTGGGGTGAAGTTAGCACGCGCCTTTGTTTTCTGAGCTGATTCGGCTAATGGTACGTCCTTAACCCAAATAAAAATGTTTAACCCTTAACGACAGAACAGGGGACTAGCTACGCATCCGCTTGGTGTCATTACTCAAAAAACCTAGACATCAAAGGTGTCAGGCTGGTCAACTAAAAATGAAGTTTTAGGCCCGAAGCCCAGTCACTTCCGTGCTGGGTCGTTGACTACTTTCAACAATCTTATTCCAGTATTGTAAAACTTCGTTGAGTTTATAAGCCATTATAAACAAGAATGGTATCATATCGCTATGAGTGTTGAACAAGAAATACGCACAGCCCAAAGAAGGGAAGTCTCAAATGCAGCTAACAGAGAGGCACATCATTAAATCCACGGAACACCGTTTCGCCCAAATAGACGAACTAGCTTTCAAGTCCAAAAACCTCTACAATGCCGCCAATTACGTCAT
>NZ_JAUBUB010000077.1:0-31635 GCF_036705265.1 Microcoleus sp. B4-C2 | reverse complement strand
GCGTGCTCGTCAGCAAATAGCCTAGCCCCACTGGTTTACTCTTTTGACAATTAATCCACCCTGCCTAACCCCCCTTAAGAAGGGGGGGACCGGATGTACTCAAAGTCCCCCTTTTTTAGGGGGAAGTCTTCTCAAAGTCCCCCTTCTTAAGGGGGATTTAGGGGGATCTAGAATCAGGTAAAAACGAGATTTCTCAAGAGGTTCTATGATTCCAGGTAACTTAATTCATCCAGGGTTTTTACTGCAAGGTCGCTACCAAGTTATCGATCGCATTGGTGGCGGTGGCTTTGGCGATATTTTTGAAGTAGACGATGGTGGCATTATCAAAGTATTAAAAGTTTTGAATTTAGATAACTTTAATAACCCAGATATTAAGCAAAAAGCCACCATTTTATTTCAGCGAGAAGCAAAGTTCTTAATGAGCCAAAGACACCCCGGCATTCCTCGTGTAGAAAAAGACGGATATTTTAATTGGCCTGAAGGTAGTAGCAAACCGTTACCATGTTTGGTAATGGAGAAAATACCGGGGCAAAATTTACAAGAGTGGATGTTAGCAAGAGCGAATCAACCAATAAATACAGAAACTGCGATCGACTGGTTGACACAACTCACACAAATTCTCAATTTACTGCACCAGCAGCAGTATTTTCACCGAGATATTAAACCGTCCAATATCATGTTAAAGCCGGATGGGAAATTGGTATTAGTTGATTTTGGTGCGGTGCGAGAAGTAACAGAAACTTACTTGCGGCAACAAAAAGAAAATTATACGGGAACTGCGATTATTTCTGCTGGCTATACGCCAAGCGAACAAGCAGAGGGTCATGCAGTACCGCAATCTGATTTCTTTGCTTTGGGGCGTAGTTTTGTTTATTTACTGACAGGAAAAGTGCCGATCGATTTACCTAAAAATCCTGACAATGGTGAATTGATATGGCGAGATAAAGCAACGCAAGTTTTACCACATTTGGCAGATTTAATTGACCCCATGATGGCTCCTTTTTTTGGCAAGCGACCACAAAACTGCCAGGAAATCTTGCAGATTTTGGCACGAGGAGACGCGCGATCGCCCTTGGAAAGCGTGGCGCAACCATTGCCAGAAATTAAACAATCGATCGAACCCAGTAAAACGAATCCTATTTTTGATAGGATTCGTTTTAACTGGGTAGGCAAACTAGCTCTAGCTAGCTTTTTTTTGCTAGCCGGTTTGTGGACTTTCTCACCCCAGATAGTATTTTATCTTAACAAAGAAGGTTTGAGTAATTACAAAAATCAACGTTTATATAATGGGGAATTATATTATAAAATAGCTCTATTATTTCAAGGAAATGATGGAAGAGTTAACTATAACTTAGGCGTAATTTATGAAGACAAACAAGAGTATGACAAGGCTCGCGCTGCATATCAAATAGCTATCAATGCAGGTGTTAATAAAGCTTTAAATAATTTGGCGCGGCTGGAAATTTTAGATAAACAATATGCGAAAGCTCTACCGCTGTTAGAAAAAGCTTTACCACTTGCCACAGATATTAAGACAACGTACACTATACACAAAAATTTAGGTTGGGCGCAGTTGGAGTTAGGGCGATATGAAGAGGCTAACAATAACCTGACGAAAGCGATTAATATTTCTAGCGATCGTTCTGTTGCTTACTGTTTGCAAGCGGTTCTTTTAGAACGTCAAGGAAATCAACAAAAATCTAGATTTAATTGGAAAAAATGCTATAATAATTTGTCGTCTGAATTGCCTGAAGAACAGAGATGGGTGCTGCAAGAATTCAGCAAAAATTTTCCAAATTTAAAGTTATAGCGTATCCCCGATAGTCCGGCAGGGGTTTAAACCCCTGCCTCAAAGCACAAGTCCTCGCTTCAGAGGACTAATGAAGATTTCCAAAGTTTATGCGATCGCTTCGCTATCGCGAACAATGAAAAATAATTTAGGTCATGAAAAATAATCATCCATCCAAGCTGACACCAATCAATCTCAAAGGCAAAACATTTACTTACTTTGCTATTTTTGGGCTGACGCCTTTAATCCCGATCGTCACAGCGTCAAGAGTTGATCCGATAATTAATGGATTGCATCCTCAAGTTTCAGGTATCGAGCGATCAGAAATGCTAGCGATCGACTGTGAGGATTATACTGCCGATCCTCGCGGGCCTGTTGATGTCTTAATTCCTTATATTATCAGTCCCCGACGCACTTTATTGCTGAACGATCGCCCGAAGTTGCGTTGGAATAAAGTTCCCGGTGTTAATAATTATACTGTGAGTTTAGTGAAGGGCGATCGCACAATTTGGGAAACAAAAGTTAATGGAAATGAAGTAGTGTATCGGGGAACACCACAACTGGAACCGGGATTTGTGTATTTACTGGTGGTAAAAGCTGAGAACGGCAGGACATCTGACGAGGAAAAACTGCCCGATCGAAGCTTCCGAATGCTACCAACGAAGGAAAAGCAACTGGTGAAAGGGGCGATCGAGCAAATTAACAGTCAAAAAATTGCCGAGAAAACCAAAGCTTTGCAACGTGCTTATTTTTACATCGGTTCGGATTTGAAATCTGAGGCGATCGAGACATTGGAAGCATTGGTAGCAACGGGTTTTCAAGAAGCTATTGCCTATCGCAAGCTAGGCGATTTATACTGGCAAGAAGGGGTGACATTGCTGGCAGAGAGCAATTATCTACAAGCACATAAATTAGCTAGTGCAGCCAAAGACATCGGGGAGCAAGCGCAGTTAGAGGAGGCTTTGGGGGAGTTGTACGGGGCGGAAGGCGAGAAGCAAGAAGCACTTGGTTGGTTGGCGCAAGCCATAAACAGTCACAAAGCTTTAGGAAATACGCGAAAAGTTAAGGAACTGGAAACGCAGATTGCCAAACTCAAGGCAAGTTTGGCAAAACCGCAACAGTTTTCCGAAGTAGTGAGGAATTAATTTAGAGAAACTTTTGATTTTTCCCGGATAACAGTTTTTAGAGTGAGTATGAAATTGGAAATCATGAGGTGAGAGGCAAGAACGAAAATGAGCGATGACAAATCTGCGATTCAGGTAGCTGAGGAATTATTTCAGGAAGCTTACAAGGAGGTTGAAGCAAAAAACTATAGTGGTGCTTTACAACTTTGCCAAGCTGCTTTAGCTATTTATCAGAAAATTGGAGATCTAAGTGGTGTAGCATACACTCTAGCTACTATTACCGATATATGTAGGCTATCCTTAGAGTCCTTAGAGCCACTATTATCAGAATCAGATTCTCGACCAAATATAGAATCGCGAAAGCCCCTCTCACTATTATTAGAACCAGATTCTGGCTCGGATGCTGAACCGCCACCACCTCAAAAGGATACAAATAGACTAAGAATAAAAATAGAAAAAGGAGAGTCAGATCCAGGAAAACCACCACCACCTTCTCGTCTGATAATTGAGAGCGATCGAGCAATGAGAAAAGCAGCAAAAGCAGGAGTATCAGACCCACCCCCAACGCCAACCCCTGATATCGCTCGACTAATGACAAGAGGAGCAGAAGCAGGAGTAGAAGCAGCAGTAACGGGAGTAGACGATACACCCCCAACGCCAACCCCTGATATCGCTCGACTAATGACAAGAGGAGCAGAAGCAGGAGTAGAAGCAGCAGTAAAGGGAGTACCAGACCCACCCCCAACGCCAACCCCTAATAGACCTCCTTCACGCCCCTCGCCTTCTCGTTAAAAAATGAGTCATATCAAATCCGTTTTGATGGGACTTTGTTCCTAGGAAAATATCAAGCAAAATCGAAGCGGATTTGGTATTAGATGAATGAATAAACTTATCGTGAAACAATCATTGCTCAAATATTTGTAATTAGACAAGTTTAGGAGAAGCATTTGTATTATTTAAAATTAGATATTACGCTTTTATATGTTTTTTAAATCGGGTCATGTTAGTTTTTTATTAGTGACGCTCAACTTATCAAGCGGGCAATTTTCAGGCGTACCGATAGTAACTAAATCGGATGAATCTGTTATAAGAAATTCCGATCGGAAACCAGCTCTTTTTTATTGGACACAAAACTCAACAACTGGGGAACCCAAAAATGATGTTGAAAAACTCTTTAAAACGGGCAGGCAAAAATATGACCAAAATCAATATCAAGAAGCATTAGAGATTTATAAACAAGTTTTAGCAATTTACCAAGAAATTGGCGATCGCCAAGGTATTGGCAAAGCTAGCTATGCAATTGGAATAATTTACATTAACCTAAATTTATATTCTCGATCCATCCAATTTTTGCAAGTATCTTTAGCTATTAATCAGGAATTAAATAACAAAGTAAAAGTTGGCGAAATTCTTATTGTAATAGCCACAACTTATTTCCGACAAGGACAATATTACCAAGCTCTTGAGTTTTATCAACGAGCTTTAGTAATTCATGAAGAACTTGGCGATCGAGTGAATATTGCGAACTCTCTCAATGGAATGGGGATAATATATAAAGGTTTGGCTGAATATTCTCAGGCACTTAAATTTTATCAAAGAAGTCTGGCTATAAGTCAAGAAATTAACGATATATCGGCTATGGGTCGCCTTTTCAATAATATTGGATTAGTTTACAGTTATCTAGGACAAAATTCTCAAGCCTTGGTAGTTTTTCAGCAATCTTTAGCTGCTCGTCAAAAAGCGAACGATCGCTCCGGCGAAGCAATAACTCTTCTGAACATTGGGACGGTTTATGAAAAACTCAAAGAATACTCAAAAGCTCTGAATTTCTATGAAAAATCGTTATTGATTCAGAGGCAACTCAGCGAACGTGCAAGTATGGGTCGTACTTTAAATCATATAGGTTCTGTGTATTCCGAGCAAGGACAGTACGTTCAAGCATTAGAAGTGCTGAGAGAAGCATTATCAATTTCTCAGGAATTTGAAGAAAAGGCTTGGGTCGGTAAAAATTTTAACTTAATTGGTAGTGCTTATAAAGGTTTAAATCAATTCGCTCTAGCCTTAGATTCTTACCAAAAAGCTTTAGGAATTATTAGAGAAATTGGCGATCGCCAAACAGAACGTCTTATTCTTAGTAATATCGGTGAAGTTTTAGCCAAACAAACTCAACCAGAAGTAGCGATCGCCTTTTATAAATTATCAGTTAATGTCACCGAATCAATTCGCAGCGATTTGCGCGCTCTCCCCACCGAACAACAGCGCTCGTACACAACAACTGTCGCCGATACCTACCGCCGCCTCGCCGATCTATTACTGCAACAAGACCGAGTTTTAGAAGCACAACAAGTCCTCGATTTACTCAAAATTCAAGAAATAGAAGATTATCTCCGTTCCGTTCGGGGAAACGAACAAACAGCACAAGGTATTCCCTTAACTCCTCAAGAACAGCAAATTCGCAACAGGCACAATGAAATTTTAAATCGAGAGATTCAACTAGGCAGAAAGCTTGCTGAATTAGAAAAAATTCCCCCAGCCGATCGCACCTCCCAACAGCAACAAGAAATCGCCAATTTCAGGCAAATGCAGCAGGAAATGCGCGGCACATTCAACGAATTTATTAATTCTCCTGAAATTGTTGCCATTATCCAACAACTTAGTCCTACTGCTAAAGGACAAACTGTGAATCTAGCTCAACTCAATAACATACGATCGGATGTATTGCAGCGGTTAGAAAAAAAAGCCGTATTGATTCAGCCTTTAATTTTAGAAGACCGTTTAGAATTGGTAATAACAACTGCTGACTCTCCCCCATTCCGACGTACTGTAGCAGTTAAAAAACAAGAACTCAATCAAGCAATTCTGGAATTTCGCATGGCTTTGGAAGATCCTAAATCCGATGCCACAATCCCAGCCAACAAACTTTATAATTGGTTAATCAAACCCCTAGAAGACGATCTGACTGAAGCACAAGCTAAAAGCATTATTTATGCTCCTGACGGACAGTTACGCTACATTCCTCTAGCAGCTTTATATGATGGTAAACAATGGTTGGGGCAGCGGTTTGTAATTAATAATATTACTGCTATGAGCCTAACCAAATTCAATGGAGAAACTGCTGCTAAACCTCGCATTTTAGCTGGTGCTTTTGCTACGGGTCGTCATAATTTTAAACGGGGGTCTACTCCATTTGGTTTTTCTGGTTTGGAATTTGCGGGGCTAGAAGTGGAAAATTTAGCTGCGATGATGCCAGGAACTACAAAATTAATCGATCTGGAATTCAATCGTGCCACAATGATTCCGCGTTTGCCAGATTATAACATTATTCATTTGGCAACTCATGCTATGTTTGTTACCGGACAACCGGAAGATTCGTTTATTTTGCTAGGTGATGGGGGTCTAATTACCCTGCCCGATATTCAAACTTTAAATCTACTGAATGTAGATTTGGTAGTATTGAGTGCTTGCGAGACGGGGATAGGTGGTAAACTAGGTAATGGAGAAGAAATTTTAGGTTTTGGCTACCAGATACAGGAAACAGGAGCAAAAGCTGCGATCGCATCTTTATGGAAAGTACATGATGGCGGTACTCAAGCATTGATGATTGCTTTTTATACGGCGTTGCAGTCGGGGACAACTAAAAAGGCGGAAGCTTTGCAAAAAGCTCAAATTGCGTTAATTACAGGTGATGATTCGGTGTTGGGTCGATCGGCCAATTTATCAATTTTAGCTCAAACTCGCAGCGGTTTGCAACGGTCAGTGGCCAGTCGTTTGCATCATCCATACTACTGGGCACCGTTTATTCTAATTGGTAACGGTCTTTAGATAGTTGACTGTTGACAGTTGACTGTTGACAGCGAGGTTTTTAGATCGAACAGTTAATAGATGCCGGGAATTAGTTTTTTGACTTTTTGGCGGTACTGTGAATACTCTGGATATTTTTTGGTTAACCAGGCTTCTTCTCGGTTGGCTTTGATCTCGAAAAGTATTATTAATAGTGCGCTGGCTATTAAGTGGGATATGCTCATTTGAAAAAGTGTCCAGCCGAGGGCTGCTAAAATTAAGCCGCTGTATAATGGATGCCGCACTATTCCGTAAATGCCTGTTTGGACTAATTCTCCGTCTTCTCTGGGATATGGTAAAGGTGTGAGGTTTTTTCCTAAGTCTATCAATCCTTTGATGATGAAAATCAATCCGGTTAAGCCTAGAATACTGGCCATAAACCAGATAATATAAAGTAAGTGGGTTGATTGAATTTTTAATCCTGGCAGTTGATAAACTGGTAAGATTACAAATCCTGTGAGCAATCCTCCTTGAAGCAAAACTAAATATTCGCCGCGGCTGTTGTTGCGCCAGCCTTCGCGCGTGAAGCCCCAGTCAGTTAAAATTTTCATAGTAAGACAAAGTTCGGCAACGGATTCTGTAACGGATGTAACGGATGTAACGGATGTAACGGATGTCAGGAAGAAGGAAGAGGGAAGAGGGGAGAAGAAAGTGAACTGTAGGTTGGGTAGAGTGAAGTAAAACCCAACCTACGGCGAACAGCGAACAGTCAACAGTCAACAGTCAACAATTAACAAATTTATTCTCGCCAAGGACGAGTCATTAGTTCTAATTGATTGACTTCATCTTGGCTCAAATTCCAACCTAAAGCGCCTGCATTTTCTTGGGCTTGTTTGGCGGTTTTGGCGCCGGGAATGGGGATGACTCCGTTTTGGCATATCAACCAGTTTAGGGCAACTTGGGCCGGAGTGCGATCGCGCTTTCGGCCCATTTTCCGCAGGGTAGACATGACTAATTCAATTTTTTCGAGGCCGCTTTTGCTGAAGCGGGAGTCCATTTTGCGGGCTCCTGTAGGTGGTTCTTGGGCTGTGTATTTGTCGGTGAGCAATCCTTGGGCTAAGGGGCTGTAAGCTAAAATGGTGACGCCCAATTCGCGGGCAGCATTCACAATCCCTTGTTTTTCTACTTGCCGCGACAGCAAGGAGTAACGGACTTGATTTGTTGCTAGGGGAACGCCTCTGGCTGCTAGTATTTTGTGGGCTTGGCGCATCTGTTCTACTGAATAGTTGCTGACTCCTAGTGCTTGAATTCTGCCTTGTTTGACTTCATCTGCTAAGGCGTTCATCAGGGTTTCTTGACTGAGTAAAAAAGTGAATGGCCAGTGCACTTGGTAGAGGGCTATTTGTTCTACTTGCAAGCGTTTTAAGCTGGCACTCAAGGCTTCGGAAACTGATTTTCCTGTAATCCGCCAAGGTACGGGGCCGAATTTGGTGGCTATTTGCACGGGTTGGCTGGTTTTTTTGATAAACTGCCCCAGTAATTCTTCTGACAAGCCGTTACCGTAGACTTCGGCTGTGTCAAAAAAGTTGACTCCGTTGTCTAGGGATGTTTTGAATGCTGCTTCGACTTCGGCGGCGCCGTAGTTGCTGCCGTAGTTCCAAAATAGTTTGTCGCCCCAAGCCCAAGTTCCGACGCACAGGGGAATGACGGCTGGGCCATTTTGTCCCAAGGTAATGGTTGTCACGGTTGGTAAATCCACAATTCTTTATTGTCTATTATTTTTATATAAATAATCGCGATCGAGCTTCTAGCCGGGGGAGGAATGGCGGCTGGTGGCGATATCTCAGTTACTATAAGTGCAAATGATGTGTTTATTTGAGTAGTTATGTCGATCGACCGTTTACCAGATTCAAGATTAACAGATTCCGCGACTCCTGCTATCAAGAGAGTTACCCTGCTGACTATGTTCCGGTTGGGTTTGTTTCAGATGGGATTGGGCATGATGTCGATTTTGACGCTGGGGGTACTCAATCGCGTCATGATTAAGGAGTTGGCGATTCCGGCTACTGTGGTGGCTGGTACGCTGGCTATGCACCAGTTTGTCGCCCCGGCTAGGGTGTGGTTTGGGCAAATGTCTGATGCTAAGCCTTTGTTTGGCCATCACCGCACGGGTTATGTGTGGATGGGCGGGGTTTTGTTTGTGATTTCTGCTTTTTTGGCGGTACAGGTGATGTGGGGCTTGGGGGGCAGTTTGGAGGCTGTGGGATGGACGACTCCTACTTACGGTTGGGTGGGTTTGTTGGGTTTGATTTTTGCACTTTACGGTATTGCTATTTGTTCGAGTTCGACTCCTTTTGCTGCTTTGTTGGTGGATGTTTCTGATGAGGAAGATCGATCGAAGTTGGTGGGTGTGGTGTGGTCGATGCTGATGGTTGGTATTATTATCGGGGCGATTGTTAGCAGCGGTTTGCTGAAGCAAATTGATGGGGATGTGTCGCGGGAAGTATTGCAGGCTTCGATTAACGGTTTGTTTGTGAAGGTGCCGGCGCTTGTTTTGTTGTTGGTGGGGATTGCAACTTTTGGCGTTGAGAAAAAGTATTCGCGGTACGGGGTGCGATCGTCCGCAGTGAATCGAGAAGATAAAATTACTCTGGGAAGTGCGCTGCGGATTTTGACTGCTAGCCGCCAAACCGGTTTGTTTTTTACTTTCCTGCTGATTATGACAATTTGCTTGTTTATGCAGGATGCAGTTTTGGAACCTTACGGCGGGGAAATTTTTAAGATGTCGATTTCGGAAACTACGCAGTTGAATGCTATTTATGGTACTGGTACTCTGATCGGTTTGAGTGCAACTGGTTTTTTAATTGTGCCGCGCATTGGCAAGGAAAATACGATTAGGTTGGGCTGTTTGTCGGTTGCTGCTTGTTTTGGTTTAATTATTTTATCGGGATTTACTGGTAATCCAATTGTGTTTAAGTCTGCTTTAATGTTGTTTGGTTTAGCTTCGGGTATTACTACGACGGGTGCGCTGAGTTTGATGTTGGATTTGACTGCTGCGGAAACTGCGGGGACTTTTATTGGTGCTTGGGGTTTGTCGCAGGCGATGGCGCGTGGTGTGGCGACGATTAGTGGCGGTGCTATTTTGGATTTGGGCAGAAGTTTGTTTGGGGTGCCGATGTTGGCTTACGGGTTGGTTTTTGCTGTGCCGGCGGTGGGTATGATTCTGGCTGTTTGGTTGTTGGGTAGGGTGGATGTTCGGGAGTTTCAGGATAATGCTAAAAGTGCGATCGCCACTATTCTTGAAAATGAATTAGACTGATGTGTTGTCAGGAAAGCAGGTGTCAGTTGTCAGTTGGGCTGTGGCAGTTGTTAGTTTCAATAATCAATAACCAATAACCAATAACTAATAACTAATGACTAATTTTTGGGATTCTATTTTAAGTTTTGCACGGGTTACTGTCGAGAAAGTCGGACAGCAGTTGTTGCAAGATTTCGGTTCCGCGCAAGCGGATGAGAAGGATGACGGGAGTTTGGTGACGAAATCGGATAATTGGGCTGATGCGGAAATTAGAAGTGCGATCGCATCTACTTTTCCCAGTCACGGGATTTTAAGTGAGGAGGGCGAACACGTTTTCCCAGATACTGAATGGTGTTGGGTTGTCGATCCTTTGGATGCTACGACTAATTTTGCTAGGGGAATTCCGATTTGGGGTATTTCTTTGGGTTTGTTGTATCGCGGAACCCCGGTTTTTGGCTGCGTGCATTTGCCGCCAATTAATCAGTCTTTTCACGGTTTTTATGCACCTGATTTGGCGGGCGGCGTGTTTGACAATATGCCTCAAGGTGCGTTTTTAAACGGGCAGCAAATTCGGCCGAGTGCTGATAAAATGAGCGGGAATCATTTTTTTAATTTGTGTTCGCGGAGTGTGGGAATGGGGCCTCATCTTCCGAGTAAAGTTCGGATGTTGGGTATGGCTAGTTACAATTTTTTGACTGTGGCTTCGGGTGCGGTGTTGGGAGGGGTGGAAGCGACTCCGAAAATTTGGGATATTGCGGGGAGTTGGGTAATTGTGAAGGCTGCTGGTGCGGTTTGGTTGCCGCTGGAATCCCAGGGGATTTTTCCGCTGGAAGTGGGGAAGAATTACGGGAGAGTTTCTTATCCGACTTTGGTGGTGAACCGGCAGGAGTTGGTGTCGGTGTTTGTGCCGTTTGTGGAGGCTTGGAAGAAGAAAAAAATGGGGTGATACTATTTTCGATTTTCGATTTTCGATTTTCGATTAAGGAATTACTAATTCCCAAAGGGTTTGAATATAATCTACAGTTTCATTCTTTTTGGGAACTGGTATCATTGGCGATCGCACAAATCACACAATTATCAAATAAAACTGCAGGGCAGGCGTGACGGAGGAGTCTCCCACGTCTGCCGTGCTGTTTAGAAGAAATATACCGACCGATGACCGATGGTTCAAGTATGCCTACTCTCGTCTATTTCTGGCAATCTGCGATCGGGTGGTTTTATTCTACGTCGATCGGGTGATGCGGTTTCGGTACAATTTGTGGTAATGTTTTCACGATCTATTATCTCTCGGAAATAAAATTATACCCGTTTTCAAGTAGAGGCACAAGGGTAAATAGATTTACTGCGGTCTTGGAAAAAGTAGATGAGCGGTATATTGGCTAGGTCGAAGAGTTAGCCTGTGGGAAGATACAAGAATAAACCTGGGAAGAAACTCGGAAAACTCTGCGGTTTGCGATCGAACTAATCTCGATCGCACAATTCTCGCATCCGATTTGCTGACAGCGGCAGTCCCAATTCTACCAGCGTTTGTAAATACTCGTCAGGCGTTTTTGGCGGATTTTTGAGCCGGATTCTTTGTTTCTCGGCTGCTTTGCATACTTTTTGCCAGTTGAGGTCAAGCAAGTCTAAAATAAAATCATCTGGATGCTGCGCTAAAATGTCGTAAGGTGCAAGAGCTTCTTCAGGAAAATCTCTGAGATTGAAAGTAATAATAAACTTAGAACGAGAGTGAATTGCAGCAGCGAGGACATGACGATCGCCCAGATCGGGAAGTTCTAACTCTTGTATAATTGTCTCATAGCCTTGTACCAAGCAATTTTCAACACTTGCATTCATTAATCTTTTGGTTCGGGCAAGCTGTTCAAATCTTATATCGGGACGGTTTATCAGTACATTTCTCATCCACTCGTCGTGAATTTCTTCAGTCCAACGTGCCTCAACTAGGTCGGTAGTTGCCAACTCTACAAACAAGTCACGAAGAGATGCCGAATACAAAACATTAGCATCGTAAACAACAGTTAAAATTGCCATTTTTTAATGGTACAAACCGAGTGCTTCTGATTCAGATACAAGCATATCCATAATTTTACTGCTTTCTTCGTAAGTTTGTTTCTTATAGTCCATTAAATCTTCGTAACGTATCCGGCGACTGTTCCTGACTGTCTTGTAAGGGATTTGGCCCGCATCCAGCAACTCCCGCATATATTTATCGGAAACTCCCAGAATGTCTGCTGCTTGATAAATATGAAGTTCTTTAGTAATTGGAATCAGCCTGACAGTATTGCCGCTGCTTGTCTGTTGCAAAATCGCTAACAGCAGTGGCAATGCTGCGGCAGGTATGTCAATTGTCTTTCCCTCTTTTTCGTTTAATATCAATTTGAGGGATTCGCCAGATGGATGATTTTGCAAGTGCGATTCTAAAGCGCGGCTACTGGTTTTGGCAACCGCTGCTTCTTCGGCTGTCGGTAAAACAGGTGCTGAGTCGGGATCTCCGGTGAATGTCATGTTAATTTGGGGGTGAGAATAACAGGCAATCAATTATAATTGTAGCAATTTGAGAATGCGATCGCCAAAATCGAGCAAGGAGGTTAACCTGTGGCATACAGCGACTTTACAACTTTAGCGAAAGTTAGAGAATCTTTTAATTTAACCGTAGAAGAACCTTTAGATTTGTTTAGTGATATCCCAGAGGTACAGCCAAGTTCCTATTTGCAAACTACTTTAACTGAAAACCTGTCTTTAGCTACTGCAATTAATACAGAAAAGGCTCGCGCTGAATTAATTATTGCTCCAATATTATTGGAAGTCAGGCGGCAATTTAATTTTCAAGTTGGTTTTTTCTCTGGTTCAGAATTCAATGTAGATGTAGAAGCGGGCTTAAACGGGTATTGCGATTATATTCTCACTGCATCGAAGGATTCCTATGAAATTCGCGCCCCCGTAATTACTCTCACCGAGGCTAAAAATGAAAGTATTAAATCCGGTTTAGGCCAGTGTATTGCAGAAATGGTAGCCGCCCAATTATTTAATCAGCGCAGCGGAGAGCAAATTGAAAGCATTTATGGGGCTGTTACTACGGGTACTGATTGGAAGTTTCTTAAATTGAGTAACAGCACAATTTTCATTGACAAGCGAGACTTTTTTGTTAATGAAATTAGTCGGATATTGGGCATTTTAACAATGCCATTTCAAGGCTTTTATGCTATGAATCGCACTTGATGCAGCCAGCAAAATAACAGATGTTGGGATAGGGACACAACATTGCTGTATCCCTACTGCAAAATGAATTTATTGCCTCATGCGATTAATTTCGACAGCACATTAGACAACTTAGCACCGAGATTCTCAACAGAGTCCTGCTGTTTGGGATCTTTCATCGTACCGTCAGCATTAAATGCTTCAAAAGCTTGGGGAATTGCTTTCTGATCCGGGAGCACCAATACGTTAATATTCCCCAGGATCGATCGCAAATGAACCAATCCCCGCAAACCGCCCATTCCGCCTGGGGAAGCACTCATAATTACCGCTACTTTGCCCGTAAATGCCACCAATCCCGGTTCACCAGGTGCTGGGCGCGATACCCAATCGATCGCATTTTTCAACACCGGCGTAACTGAACTGTTATACTCAGGGGAAGCTATCAAAAACCCGTCATGCCCTACCATCAATTCCTTCAATTTGCGGGCATTTTCTGGCATTCCCTCTTTTGCTTCCAAATCTTCGTCAAATAGCGGCATCGGCAAATCGCGCAAATCTACATAAGTAACTTCTGCACCCGCCGCCGTAGCCCCAGCCGCCGCAACTTTTACCAGCAGTTTGTTATATGATCCTTCGCGGGTACTTCCGGCAAATGCAAGTATTTTTGGTCTGTTTGTCATTGATTTTTTCCTGATTATTGCTTCCGAGTAAAATTGTACTATTCCGAGTGATTCCAAACAAAGTCAGCAATGGGTCTATCTGCCGCCAAAACAGGATTGTCACTGGAATTTAGTAAAACCGATCGCATTTTTACCTTCCCGACACCCAAACGCCTCTCGACGCGACTGGGAATGCCGTAACCGTAAATCATGTGTCCTTTCCCCGCCAACACCACAACTTGATAGTCGGGGTTTGCTTTGACAAATTCAGCTATTTTTTCCGCCATAGTTTCGTCCCACAAAACTTGAGCTTGCAAGAATCTTTCAAAAGCCGTACTATTTCCCTGTCCTGCCTTTTGGTGTTGCTGGAAAACTTCTAGCAGCAGTTGCCGATATTCGGCGTTGTCGGTGCGAATTTCGGATATTGGCGGAATGTGCTTTTTTTCCTCTGCTGTGAGGCTTTCTAAACCTTGAGTGGCAACTTTTCTGGTTACTTCGGTTGGTGTATTTAAGGCGAGGACAGGTAGTTGATTTTCTTTGGCAAACCGCAAAATGGGGGCGTAAGATTCCCAGGGAAAGCGCCATCTGCGATCGTACTCTGTTTGCTCGACTAATTGCTGTTCAGTCAGTTTACCTGCTAAGTAGTTGTCGATCGCGCTTTGAAAGGGACGCTGAAACATTTCCATCGCGATCGCAATTTTCCGATTTTGCCGCTGCATTTCTCGGATAATCTTCAGTTGAGCTTGGTGGTCTTCCGCACTATCGTGGGTTTCTCCCAGATACACGACTTTTGCCTTCACCAACTGTTGCAGAATCTCTTGGTTAGTGTAAGTCTGCCCAGGTTGAGGGTTTGCCGTCGTTTGGGCTGTCACTGCACTGCTGCACAGCAGAAAGATACTCAGCGACAAGGCGCACAGTTTGATGAGTTTGGTTGTTTTCATACAAATATTATGCCGTTTCTTGCAGCCGCAAGCACAGCCGAACTCTACTATTTTAGCTGAGCAGCTAGAAAGCTCAATGCTTAATTTAACTTCATCATTTTCCCCCGTTACTTCTAAAAATGTAAAGTTTAGTTGCAGGTACTTGCGCTTCTAGAATAAGGTGCTAAATTAATAATATGAAGCGAACAAAAAGCTTCTCTGACAGATACAACATCTAGATAGCACAGCGAAGTTCACAATAGAATCTAAGGAGTAAAAACGCTGTTTAATCTCACATCTGTCTCATTAAAAACCAATAGCAGCACCCACCAACAAAGCTGATACTTCCTCAACTAATGAGAGGGGAGCAATGCAACTGAATCCGAGGATTATTGCAACTCCACATCGAAGTTGAAAAAAGAGGAAATCACTCGGTACATATGGCTGGGTGCTGTTGTTGTTAAAAGAGATTTTCGATTTGTGATGTTTTTTTCAGTAGAGGCAGAGCCTCTAGATATGTGTTACCGGGCAGAGCCTGGTAACGAGCATAATTATACAGCATATTCCATGTATATGCGGTACACACAATCTTGTCGTAAGCATCGGTGCGTCGCCACCAGTCAATCTGCAAGTTTCATTAAACATGAGCAGCGACGCACCCTACATAACAATGTACCAACAATTAAGGCGGATACTGTACTTCATGAACCACCGAATATGCTGTATTATCTTCGGTCGATGACCCCTAATACGGTAGGGGCTCCCCTCACGAAAAATATCTGTCAATAATTGACAATCTCAAAAACCCGCCCTTTTAATCGCTCGATAGGACATGATATTACTCGAAAATTGTCTCGTCTTCCTTTCGCCACGCGGGATCGACGATACAAATAAATATTAGCGGCTTTGTGCCACAGTTGTAAATAAACTGCTTGGCGTTTGGCGGAATGTAAACTGCATCTCCGGCTTCCACGAATTGATTTTCCTCGTCGATGTGCATTTCTCCAACGCCACTGAGGATGTAGTAAACTTCAGAAGTTGTCAGGGAGTGCAGCGCAGAAGTTTGTCCCGGTGGCAAAGTGGCGTGGGCTAAACTGTAACGCAAATCCACAGCTTGTTTGTCTGGATGCAGCAATTCTCGCAGTTGAGTACCGTCGCCAGCAATAAACTCGTCGCAGGCATTTAGCTTTTGAATTAGCATTATTTCCACACTCCTAAAAATCTCTTTACCACAACTTAAGTTTAATTGAAAGAGCCAGAGATGTTAAGAAATATGTAAAGTGGCGGCCGGATTTTTCAACCGTAAATTCCCGAATGCCCTCGATAATCAGGACAGTCGATCGCATCTTCAGATAAAGCTATGGTAGGCTGAACGGGACACTTGAGGTGGTAATCGCCGGTGAAAAATACGCAGTTAGCACAAGGGACTTGGTGCATCCGCTGAGCTCGGCGCAGGGAGTCGGCGACAGTACGCCCGATACTCGAAAATATCAAAAAAACTAAACCCCAGGCGGAGACAAAACACAGCGGGACTAAAACAGGCTGTATTGCCTTGAGCAAAAAGTAAAGCATAGCAATCAAATTTAGCGGTATAAGCCACACATACATTACAGTAGTGGAATTGCCGATCGATCGACCAAAAAGTTTAGAATCCTTTACAGCTCGATCGAGAAACCGGGGAATTATGGCATGATAAGGAACAGTCCTTAAATAAAATTAGAGGAAATCAGTTATGACTCTGCGATTAGGCGATACAGTTCCCAACTTTACCCAAGCTTCGTCTGAAGGCGAAATCAATTTCTACGACTGGGCTGGGGATAGCTGGGTCGTGTTGTTTTCCCACCCGAAAGACTATACTCCAGTGTGCACCACAGAACTCGGTGCAGTGGCCCGTCTCAAGTCGGAATTTGAAAAGCGGGGAGTCAAAACCATTGCCCTCAGCGTCGATGATGTGGATTCTCACATGGGCTGGATTAAAGATATTGAGGAAACTCAAAACGTCACCCTCAATTATCCGATTTTAGCAGATGGCGATCGTAAAGTTTCCGACATTTACGACATGATCCATCCCAACTCGCTAAACAACTTAACAATCCGCACAGTTTTTGTTATTGACCCGGAAAAGAAATTGCGTTTGAGCATTACTTATCCCGCGAGCACTGGTCGGAATTTTAATGAAATTTTGCGAGTAATTGATTCCTTGCAACTTACCGACAAATACAGCGTCGCGACTCCGGTTGATTGGAAAGACGGCGACGATTGCGTCATCGTACCTTCGATTACCGACCCGAAAGAGTTGGAAGAGAAATTTCCCAAAGGTTATACGCCGATTAAGCCTTATTTGCGGATGACTCCTCAGCCGAATAAATAGGTTTAACATTCCTGAAAGCAGAACCTAATTATGTAGGGTGCCCACGGAGCACCTTACCTCTATAATAATTCCCGCGTCATATCAAATCCGTTGACATCGGAATTATTATCTCTCTCTTCTCTTTCTCTGTGTCCTCTGTGCCCTCTGCGGTTTAATCATTCCGATACAACCGGAATTGAGTCCACAACAGCTTACATTTAGGACTTGAGTCCTTAACCGGATTTTTGAGGACTCAAGTCCTAACTACAAACAAAGAACTTGTGCAATCTTGTCTGAACAATTTAAAGTGGAGGAAAGGCAAAATGCTGTCATCAACAATTGTGTTGCGAATACCGCCCAAATTGCAAATGACAGACGACGAGTTTTTCGAGTTCTGTCAAATCAATAGTGAGTTACGAATTGAACGCAACAAATCGGGAGAATTGCTAATTATGCCCCCTACTGGTTCGGAGACGGGAAACCGAGAAGGTAATATATTTGGGCCGCTGTGGGTTTGGGCAGAACAAAATGGTACTGGTTTAGCGTTTACTTCGAGTACAGGATTTACTCTGTCAACAGGTGCACAAAAGTCGCCGGATGCTGCTTGGATAAAATTGGAGAGATGGAATGCTTTGTCACTAGAACAAAAGCAAAAGTTTGCCCCGATTTGCCCGAATTTTGTAGTAGAACTCAGGTCGGCTTCTGACAATCTCAAGCCATTGCAAGAAAAAATGCAAGAATATATGAGAGAACCAGGAGTGCAGTTAGGCTGGTTAATTGACCGCAAAAATCGCAGAGTTTATATTTACCATCCCGGTTTGCCCGAAGAATGTTTGGAGAATCCGGCTACAGTTAGCGGCGACCCGGTTTTGCCGGGATTTGTACTCAATATGAGTAAAATTTGGTAAGGCGAAATCGCAGGTATAAAATCACAGAAAATGACCAGTTTTTAAGAAGCTGGAGCATTGTTTCGCAACGATGGGTGCTACCAAGAGTCCGGTATGGGAAACAGGCAAAATAATATGTTTGGCAACACCCGTACAGCGAGTTTCTTCGACTGCAATTAGACTATCGTTAGGACGAGGCAAGCGCAACAACCAACCAGTACCGATATCCAAGTTACCAGCAACGATTCCCACATCTCTATTGGGTGGCGGTAATATTCTATCGAACAATCCTGTCATGAGGCTGCGTCCTAAGATAAATCTTCCCCAAGATTTGCGACTCAATCTGCAAGCAAAGCTACTACCCTGATGGGGAGTACCTAATGTAACAATTCTTCCCGGACGTTGCTGCGGAAAGTTGTCAAACAATAGGTAAATTAATAGCCCACCTAAACTATGACCGACAAAGTGGATAGTATCAGCTTTTTCTGATGTTAATATTTTTTGGAGAGACGTAACATTTTGCTTTAATGAATTTCCCCAAGCAGCATAGGAAAATTGTTTAATTCGATAGCCGTATTTTTGCAAGCGCCAGCGCAACAATAACATTTCTGCACCGCGAAGTCCAACACCGTTAACTAAAATGACAGTTTCCATGACACCTTACTAATTTGTATAGCATCTCAACTTTGAGTTGAGCTAGCTGCCTCTGAGATATCTTGAGATTCTACCTTCTTTCTTGCCTAATTAGACGTATAATGTTTGTCTGTTCGCGATAGTCTATAAATATAGCAGGCAAAAATCAAAAAAATATGGATATTAAAAACGGCTTTGTAGGCACAATAGGCAACACACCACTAATTCGCTTAAACAGCTTCAGCGATGAAACTGGCTGCGAAATTCTCGGCAAAGCAGAGTTTCTCAATCCCGGCGGTTCCGTTAAAGATAGGGCTGCTTTATACATCATCAAAGATGCAGAAGAAAAAGGCTTGCTGAAACCGGGCGGCACCGTTGTTGAAGGCACTGCGGGCAATACTGGCATCGGTTTGGCCCACATTTGCAACGCTAAAGGTTACAAATGTATGATTGTGATTCCCGATAACCAATCTCAAGAAAAAATCGATGCTTTGAAAACCTTGGGCGCTGAAGTTCGGACTGTTCCCGCTGTTCCTTACAAAGACCCGAATAATTATGTCAAATTGTCGGGAAGATTGGCGGCAGAAATGGAGAATGCAGTCTGGGCAAATCAGTTTGACAATTTAGCCAACCGCCGAGCTCATTACGAGACAACTGGCCCGGAAATTTGGGAACAAACTGATGGGAAAATTGATGCTTGGGTAGCCGCAACGGGTACAGGCGGCACTTTTGCTGGGGTAGGAATGTTTTTGAAAGAAAAAAATCCTGCTGTGAGAATTGTCTTGGCAGACCCGATGGGCAGCGGGCTTTACAGTTATTTCAAAACTGGGGAAATTAAGACTGAAGGTAGTTCGATTACTGAGGGAATTGGCACCAGTCGCGTCACTGGAAATATGGAGAATGCCCCGGTAGACGACGCCATCCAAATTCACGATACTGAAGCTGTCCGGGTGATTTACCAACTGCTGAGGAAAGAAGGGCTGTTTATGGGCGGTTCTGTGGGGATTAATGTGGGGGCGGCGGTGGCTTTGGCGAAGCAAATGGGGCCTGGACATACGATTGTGACGGTACTCTGTGATGGCGGGGCTCGGTATCAGTCGCGTTTGTTCGATCGACAATGGTTGGCTTCCAAAGGTTTGTCACCAGATTAATTATAGGGTGCGTTGAAGTCTTAAGCTGTCCCGCATCTAAATTGTATTTTTCGGGCGGGCGGGACGCTAGGGCCCCTACTCCCCACGATAATTTGAGGAATTCAAAGCGATTGAATGCAATTCAAGTTTAATGAGTTGTGGGATGGGCTTCTAGCCCGTCCAAAGTTTTTAACGACTTTCCTACAATTTGGGCATATATGGCCACACATATTCCCATGATAAAAAAATAGCATATATTGAGCAGATTGTCAAGTGAAAAAACATGAAAATTATCCAATCTTCTAGGCAAGTTCTCGTTTGCCAAAACCGCACTTGTCGCAAGCAAAATTCAGCAAAGGTACTGGCAGCTTTTCAGAAATTGTCGCCCTCAGAAGTTGAAGTTGTTGCTAGCGGTTGTTTGGGACAGTGTGGCAACGGGCCGATGGTGTTGGTACTACCAGAAGAGGTTTGGTACAATGGGGTTTGCCCTGAAGAAGTTGCGGCAATAACTGAGCAACATTTGCGGGGAGGAAAGCCGGTAGAGAGGATGCTTTATCGCAAGTTTCACCGACTTTCACATTAGTCGATCGCCCGCCTTTAAAATTCTTCCGCAAACAATCGGCGGAGAATTTCCGTGACTTCGGCGCAAAATCTGGCGTCGAGTTCGATCGCTAGGCGATCGATACTGGAACCGCCTACAGGTTTTTCAGCCCGCAAAGTCATGGCTAAAGTTCTGAGTTTTGCCGGCTTTCCCGCCGCCTTCGGCCGTTCGTCAACAAACCGCACTAAAGCCACATAAACTGTTTCTAGGGTTCCCCTGATCGAGCTCAGTCCGTAACCCAATTTTGAGATAATTACTGGAGAAGTGATCAGGGTATCCATCCCCAAAGTTTTAATTGCTACGTCCACATAGCGAGCGCTGTCATGTCCCATTGCTCTGACAATGCTTTCTAAGCTGTTCCACTGAGATGCTTTCATGCGCGATCGCTGTTCGATGTGGAAGTGCCATCCTAACATGGAAATTAGCCTGGTCAAGTCATAAGCAGATACTGAATTTTTTTGTTTGGTGCTGTTTAATGCGGCACTTAGCAGCACTTGTTTTTGGCTGAGATCAAATATTCTTGGGTTGTTGTGATAAGGATTTTCGCCGTAATCGCCGCGAAAAATTAGGTCATTATTGCCAGTAGCGCTCTTCAGCCATTGCTCTAGTCCTATGCGAGTATCGAAGCGTTTGAACATCGCGGCTAAGGAGTTTGAACTTCCTATATGTGAGGCATAGCTAATCATGTCTTTTGCTACATCGTAAAAGTAAAAATCGTGTCTTAGCCCGTTGCCATCTCTAACAACGCAGTTGTCAATGTCGCAGGCGGGATATTTACTATTTATTTGACTGACGATATTAAGGAGTGCGATAATTTTAGTGGCACTCCACTGCTCAGCATTGGTAAGTGCGTTTTTTCCCAGCCACTGCGCCTGAATTTTGCCGTCTACAAAAGTACCAATGCAAACGCAGGCTTCTTTGATGTCTGCGTGGAGGAAACTTAAAGCTTGAGAGTTAATTTGAGGTAGTTCTCCCAGGCTGGGAAATGGGGTAAGTTTGAGGGGATTATTGGGGCCGGGAAGAGAGCTAATTACTTTTAAGGCGTCGGGTTTCTGTTTGAGATAATCGGGATAGTTTTTAATGTGTTGTTGGTAAGGAGATTTTTCAATGCCCCGGTCTAAAAAAGCTAGTTTGTTTATGTTAGCTTTGGCATCTATTTCCATTTGGAGGTAGTTTTTGTAGATGCGCGCTCGGTCTTTTGCGAGTTCGAGGGAGGTGAGGTTCATGATAATAGTTGGCAGCTTGTTACGAATAAGTAAATCACGATACTAGGATTTACGCAAACAAACCGGGTTTCTATGTAAAATTTTGGGTTGGGGAACGAAAAATTTATGAATAAATCGGGTTTCAGACAGTAACTGCGTCCAGGACTATATATCTGAGCTCGCTCCCTACGATCGAGCTTTTTTGCCGCGTACTTGAATGCGTTTGTCGGTTTTTTGTTTCTTAATCCAAGAGACAAATTTCTGGAGTTCAGGGTCATTTTTGAGCTTTTCCAGGGTATTGAGTTCTTGGGCGAGGTGTTTGTTGTCAAATAGAGAGTGAATCTGGCGGTGACAGGCTGAGCAAATGTCGATTGTCGGGCTTGGATCTTCGTTTTTCCGCTTGGTGTTTTGTTTGGGGATGAGGTGATGGGCGGTTAATGCTTCCATTTGTCGATCGCACAATTCGCACTGCATAATTTTCTCAATGCTGCTGGATAGGAGAATTGCTACTTTTAGTTTAGCGCGATCGGCTTTGAGGAGGTGAATGATATCATGTGCGATCGATTAACCATAATATCCCGGTCGGGGCGGGTTTTTGAGATTGTCAATTATTGGCAGGTATTGTTGGCGAACCCTCCCCTACGAAAATCGCGGTCGCTCGACCGGACTTGATATGAAAGTCGATCGCACTTTCCAAACAATAAAAAAACCCCCACTTGGGGGTCATACAAATCTCTTGTGGCAGAGGCCCAAAAGCCTCTGGGATCACAAAATATACAGTAACAGAAACAAAACAATCCAAATCACATCCACAAAGTGCCAGTAAATCTCAGTCGCTTCGATTCCAAAGTGGTGCTCGCTAGAATAGTGACCTTGCATGCGCGATCGCCACACTACCCCCGCCATCAGCAGCACTCCAAACGTAACGTGCAAGCCGTGAAAAGCAGTCAAAACGTAAAAGCAACTGGCATACAAATTCGTCGTCAAGCCAAACTCTAAATGAGTGTATTCGTAAACCTGACCTGCCAAGAAAACTGCGCCCATAGCAATAGTTACGAGCAACCAATTCCGCATTCCAGTGGCATCATTCTTTTTGATTGCAGTATCAGCATTGTGAATCACAAAACTGCTAGCAATCAAAATCACCGTATTAATTCCCGGCAGCAATAACTCGCGATCGGGCGTACCTTCAGGGGGCCACGCGGGGGCCATCGCCCGATAAATCAAATACGCGGCAAACATACCGAAAAATATCATGCCTTCAGCGCACAGGAAGACAATTACACCTAACATTCGGTGGTCGGGATGCTCGACGCCGTGTGCTTCTACTTCGCCCTCGTGGTGGTAATTTAGGGCTGTTTTTGTCGGATCGATCGCTGGAATTTGCATAAGAAATTGGTAATGAAGAAGTCAGTTGTCAGTTGTCAGTTGTCAGTTGTCAGTTGGCATTAGTCATCAGTCATTAGTTAACAGTCAACCGCCAACCGTCAACAATTCCCAATGACTAATGCCTGATGACTAATAACTATTCGCCATCTTGACTTTCATCAGCAGGAGAATCAACATCTCTCTCTGATTCAGGAGCTACCAAAGTTGCAGTACCGCCAAAGAAAGTTGAAGCTTGAGCTTCCGCAATAGGAATACCTGTTTTCTGGGCGTTGCGGGTGGCATTTTCCCTCAGCTTGAGCCTGAGACGTTCCCCTGTATTCTGAATTTTTTCCATGCCGTAATCGTAAGGCCCAGTTGCCAATACCGGCACTCCTTCAAAATTTTCGATCGGGGGTGGCGAAGTCGTCATCCATTCCAAACTCAAAGCTTGCCAAGGATTGTCACCTGCTTTCGGGCCGTACCTCCAGCTCCAAATCACATTAATGATAAACGGGATTGTAGACACTGCCAGCATATAAGCACCGACAGTACAAATGACATTAATTGTCGTAAATTTCGGGTCGTACATTGCCACCCGCCGGGGCATTCCTTGCATCCCCAAAGCGTGCATTGGTAGGAAAGTTACAGTAAAGCCCACATAGGTTAAAACAAAGTGAACTCTACCCCAAAATTCATTAATCATCCGCCCCGTCATTTTGGGGAACCAGTGGTAAAAAGCAGCGTAAATTCCAAACACTGAGCCGCCAAACAGCACGTAGTGTAGGTGAGCGACGACAAAATAAGTGTCGTGAACGTGAATGTCGAAAGGTACGGAAGCTACCATGATCCCGGTGATGCCGCCGAGCACAAATGTTGAGATAAAACCCATCCCAAATAGCATCGCGCTGACAAGCCGGAGTTTGCCTCCCCAAATAGTCGCCAACCAGCTAAATATTTTAATCCCAGTTGGTACGGCGATGATCATAGTCGTGATCATAAAAAACATCCGCAGCCAGCCGGGAGTGCCACTGGTAAACATATGGTGCGCCCACACGATCAACCCTAAAAAGCTGATAGCGAGACTCGAATATGCGATCGCCAAATAACCAAAAATTGGCTTGCGCGAATGCACCGGCAAAACTTCTGAAATCACCCCGAAAAAGGGCATAATCATAATGTAAACTGCCGGGTGCGAATAAAACCAGAATAAATGCTGGTAGACGATGGGATCGCCGTTGCCTGTCGGGTTAAAAAATGCCGTCCCTGCTAACAAGTCAAACGACAGCAAAATCAAAGCTGCGGCTAAGACTGGAGTAGCAATCAAAGTCAGCGCTGAAGTCGCAATCATCGCCCAGCAAAACAAGGGCATATCATTGAGACCCATGCTGGGAACGCGCATGGTAAAGATAGTAATGGCAAAATTTACCGCCCCCAAAATCGAAGAAGTTCCCAGAATCAAAACGCTGAGAATCCAAATTTCTTCTCCGGCTTGAGCAGTAACTAAGCTCAAAGGCGGATAGGATGTCCAACCAGCCTGCGGAGCTCCTACCAAAAAACTGCTCAACAGCAACACGCCACCTACGGGAATCATCCAAAAGGCAACGGCATTCAGCCGGGGAAATGCCATGTCTTTGGCCCCAATCATTAAGGGGATCAAAAAGTTAGCAAATCCGGCTCCGGCGGGTACGATCCACAGGAAGATCATCACCGTCGCGTGAACAGTAAATAAACTGTTGTAGAGTTCGGGGGTGACAAAATCGGAGTCGGGGGTGGCGAGTTCTGTTCGCACCAAAGTTGCCATCACGCCGCCGATTAGATAGAAAATAAATGTTGTGACCAGGTATTGAATACCGATGACTTTGTGGTCGGTATTAAAAGTGAAGTAGTCGCGCCAATGTCTATCGGCGGGCGCTGTTCCGCGAGCCTCAGTGTTTGCACTTTCTTGGAACTGTGCTTGTGTCATAGTTATTAGTCATTAGTTATTAGTCATTAGTTATTAGCTCAGAATCAAAGATTCAGTGCCAGGAACTAATGACTATTTTTAGTGATGAGTTGGGTGAAGTTGTTCTAGGGTTTCGGAATTAATTTTTATTTCCCTGACGTAGGGAGCCAAAAATTCACCGTCTGACAATTCCCCTGGATTGACTGCAACTGCTTGCTCTAAGTTTTGACTGCTAGCAACTTGCTGTTCTTGCAGCCAAGTATCGAATTCTTCTGGCGTGTGAACGACTGCTACAGCTTTCATCGCTCCGTGATAAGCGCCGCACAATTCAGCACAAACAACCCGGTATTCGCCGGTTTTAGTTGGTGTAAATCTCAGTTCGCTCGGCCGCCCAGGAATTGCATCTTGTTTGAGGCGAAATTCTGGCAGCCAAAATGCGTGCAGTACGTCTTGAGCTGCGATATTTAGCTGTACGTCGCGGTTGGCTGGCATATGCAGTTCGCCGGAACTAACGCCGCTTTCTGGATAGCTAAATATCCAGGCGTACTGCAAACCCATGACATTTACAACTAAGTCTGCTGGTTTGTCTTCATTTTCGGGGGAAGCGCCTACGCCTAAAGCAACGAGTTTTTGAGACGGAATTTGAGGGGCGTTTTGGGGTGTATCTGAGAGTGTGGCTGCGATCGCACTTCCCCGCATTTTAGAGTGCGCTTGCATCGTGCCGTGGTCGTGATTGCCCATCGGATCGAGCCCTCCCATTGAGTTGTAAATCTCAAAACTGTAGACTCCGATTCCTAAAATAATCACCGCAGGCACGGCTGTCCAAAGAATTTCTAAGGGAAAGTTGTCATGCCAAGGCGGCCCGTCTGTGTTGTCTCCTTGACGGCGGCGATATTTAATTGCAGCAAAGATGAGAATTCCCTGGACCATGATAAATAGTCCAGTGGAAATGGTCATCATTGTATTGAATAGTCCGTCTATCTGGGATGCTTCGTCAGAGGCGGCGATCGGCATCAAACCGTGATTCTGCCCGTACCAGAGACTGATCAGAGTCACTCCGATGCCGGCGAGCATGGTGAGGATGGAACTTGGAATGTTCACGCTGGTACTTCTTAATAGCGACACTTCTTCGCTTGAAAAATGAAGGAAGCGCCTCTGGGTTATCAATTTTTAATTGTAAATGGTATTTTTAGTAAAATGTCTCTCTTAAGGGTTACTTAAGGCTTAGAATTTTTGACCGATCGCCCGATCGCCTCAAAAATACGTCTTTTGTACCTTGACAAAACTCAGTAAAAATGGTATATAATCCCTCTATTTGGCTGCTAAATTTGAGATTTTTTCTCAAACACCATCAAATGCTGCTGGGGTAACATATCTTTTGTCTCTTTCCATACTAAACCGACGGCGGCCATTTCTTTTTTCACCTGCTTCTGCGTCATTTTGTGCAAACCTTTAATGGGAATCAGCGGGTTTTCGCCCCGATACTCGATCGATACCGTGCGGCCTCCCGGTTTGAGTGCTTTCACAATTCCTTGCATCATTTCTCTGGGATAGGCAAATTCGTGATAAGCATCGACCATCAAAACTAAATCTACGCTGTTTTCCGGCAAATTCGGATTGTCGATACTACCCAAAACTGGCTCAACGTTAGCAATATTTTGTTCTTGTTTATTCAATTCCAGAAAATTAATCATTTCCGGCTGCACGTCAACTGCTAAAACCTTTCCTTCTGGAACTAAGGGAGCGATGCGAAAGCTAAAATATCCCGTTCCGGCTCCAATGTCTGCTACAATATCCGTTGGTTTTAAATCGAGATTGTTGACTAATCGAGCTGATTTTTCTTCCATGCCGCGAGACGGTCTTTCCAGCCAACTAGCGCCTTGATATCCCATGACTTGGGCAATTTCTCGACCCATGTAAAATTTACCAATGCCGTCGGGATTGTGGACGGTTCGCTGCTGATAAATTGGGTCGCCACTTGCGGTTTTACTTGCGGCTGCACAGGCGTTGAGCGGCAACAGGCAAATTATAGTTAAGATTATTACTGTTAAGAGTTTAATAAATTGTGGGGTTTTTTTCACGATATTTCTGATTTTGTGTTTAAATTTATTTCTCGTTCCCCGGCTCTGCCTGGGAACGCAGATCCAGAGGCTCTGCCTCGGTAATATCCAGAAGAGTTCAAGACTTAATTGACAGCAGATTCTAATAATCTGATTGTACCAGAATTTGCGTCAATTTCGACTTGTTTGCCGATCGGCAAAGTGAACTGCTCCCGAATGTGTCCCACCATAGAACCATACCACGCAGGAATATTCAAAGGGCGAATGTGGTCGGACAAGACTTGAGGTAAGGTTAGGGACTCTTGGGGTTTTTCAGCTTCGCACTTGGTACACTGTCCGAAAATAAAACCTGATATTTTATCGAGAATGCCCGCTAATTTAAGCTGCGTCAACATTCGATCGATGCGATAAACCTCTTCGCCAACTTCCTCAACAAACAAAATACTGTTTTCCCATGTCGGTAAATATGCAGAACCCACCATTGCTGCGATTACTGATAAATTGCCACCGATTAGTTTTCCCCTAGCTGTGCCGCGCCCGATTGTTTGAACTTGCACGCTTGGGGAGTTTTGCATGGTTATAGAGCCGCCATCAAACAAAACTTTTTTGACGTAATTTACTGTAAAGGGACTCCAAGTTGACACACCTAAAGGGCCGTGAAAAGTAACTATATTAGTTTTAGCATAAATTGCCAATAACAGCGCCGTAATATCGCTGAATCCCATAATAATTTTGGGATTGTTGCGGATAATTTTGTAATCTAGGAGTGGCAAGATCCGACCGCAGCCCCAGCCGCCCATCCCGGTAAAAATAGCTCGCACTGAGTCATCGGCAAAGGCTGCGTTGACATCGGCGGCGCGATCGGCATCCTTGCCTGCTAAATAGCCGTAGCGGTCATAAAAATGCTCTCCCAATTTAACTGTTAAACCCAGGTTATCCAGAACTTTAAAAAATGGCTGCACTTCTTTTTCGTAGTTGAAAGCAGCCGGATTGATTAAAGCTACAGTATCGCCGACTTGCAGGCGGCGCGGCTCGATCGCAGTTTTGGGAGATAGGTTTGTTTGGGCGATCCTCTTCGAGGGATTCGCTAACGGCAAAAGCTGAGTACCAATAGCAGTCAGCCCAAAAGTTCTGATCAGAGCACGGCGACGGAGAGTCATAGCTGTTAGGTAATTTCTGCTATAATTGTATAGCAAAATTTCTGCAAAATTAGTTTAAAATTGCCCGTTTAAAATGAAAACCAGCACTAAAATTTCAGCTAAAAAATCTTGGGCAAAAGCTTTAGCCCTTCCGGCTGCGGAGTTTCCGCTGACTCAGCTATCTGTTAAAAGCGGTAAAATTCCCGACGGATTGCGCGGCACTCTCTACCGCAACGGGCCCGCACGTTTGGAACGCGGCGGCATGAATGCGGGACACTGGTTTGACGGCGATGGTGCAATTTTGGCAGTACATTTTACCGATGTCGGTGCTGCTGCTGTTTATCGCTACGTGAAGACAGCGGGATATCAAGCTGAGGAAAAAGCTAATAAATTTCTCTACCCTAATTACGGCATGACAGCACCGGGGCCTGTGTGGCTGCGCTGGAGCAAACCTGTTAAAAATGTTGCCAATACTTCTGTTTTAGCTTTGCCCGATCGACTTTTAGCTTTGTGGGAAGCCGGCCCGCCTCACAGCCTCGATTTGCAAACTTTAGAAACTATTGGCATCGATAATTTAGGAAATTCAGCAGGAGAATTCCCCTATTCTGCTCACGGCAAATGCGATCCCATGACGGGCAATATTTACAACTTTGGAGTTACCATTGGTGCTACTACAAAGTTGAATCTCTATAAAAGCGATGCTACAGGCAAAATTCTGCAAAAAGCAACTGTGGCTTTAGATGGAATTTCCATGATCCACGATTTTGTTTTAGCTGGGAAGTATTTAATATTTTTTGTACCGCCGATGCGACTAAAAGTTTTACCAGTGTTAGCTGGAATTAGCAGTTACAGCGAGTCTTTTGAATGGAAACCGGAGTTAGGAACCCAGATATTAGTTATTGACTCAGAAACTCTATCTTTAGTTAGTCGCGGCGAAACCGAACCTTGGTTCCAGTGGCATTTCGCTAATGGTTTTGTCAAGGAAGATGGTTCGGTGGCTGTAGATTTTGTGCGCTTCGCTGACTTTCAAACTAATCAGCGGCTGAAAGAAGTAGCGGCGGGTGAAACTCGCACTGATGCGGAGGGTTCTTTGTGGCGGGTGCATCTCAATCCTCAAACTGGCAAAGTGACAGCAGCCGAAGAATTGCTGGATCAACCTTGCGAATTTCCAATGATACCTGCTTCAGAAATAGGGCAAGACGCACGATATATTTATCTGGCAATGTATCGGCCTGACGTTGATATTGTACCGGAACGTTTCGGTGCGATCGCCCGTTTCGACACGCAAAGCCGCAATCTCACAATTGCCGACTGTGGCGAAAATCGCTATCCCGCAGAGCCCATCTACGTTCCAGATATTTCCTCGGAGAAAGGTTGGATAGTAACAGTTATTTATGACGGCAATTCTGATAGCAGCGAAGTCTGGATATTTGACAGCGACGGACTTTCCCGCGAACCTGTTTGCACGCTAGAATTGCCCGGTGTCATACCTTTGGGCTTTCACGGCACTTGGAAATCCGCCGTCTGAGAAAATTGTAAAGAAGTGTTGCGGAAGATTTATTAAAAATTGTTGCCGCTTCTCTGTCAAGTTGTTAAGGTGTGTGTAGATAGGAAATTCTCATATCTAGGAGGTGTGGAATTGATAATCTGCATTGCTCAATTATCCTGTGCCAATTCGCACGAATCCCCGGCGATTGTAAGTCGCCGCTGCACAGGATTTCGTCTGCCTCTGCGGACTAAAAAAAGAGGGTAATAAAGCCCTGGCGGATAACCAATCCCCGGCGTATATTCCCGGCGAATAAATTCGCGACTACACAGGCAAAGTCCGCCTCTGCGGACTGAAGAAAACCAATCCCTGGCGAATAAATTCGCGGCTACACAGGCAAAGTCCGCCTCCGCGAACAGAAGAAAAAGCGGTAATAAAGCCCGCTTGTCCATGATTTCCGACTAGGTTTGCCCATCTCAAATTTGTCTGCTTGCATGAGGTTACATGACCAGATATTTGACTGATTCCTGGCAAACCAAAAGTTTAGTTCAGCTCACGCGCACGTTAGCGATTCAACAGTTTTGGGTTTTGAGTTAACCCCACGAATAAATTAGGCTTATCGGAACAAGATAGCCTTTTCAACAATTATGAATTATGAGTTGTTACCGCCAAAACATTCAACTCATAACTAATAATTCACAACTCACAACTCATAACTCCGTGCCGCGATGAGCATCTACCAAAAGGTTTAATCTATGCAACTTCAAGGAAAAACAGCTCTTGTTACAGGAGCTTCGCGCGGAATTGGGCGATCGATCGCCCTGGAATTAGCGAGACAAGGAGTCAAACGCTTGTTGATTGTGGCGCGCAACCGCAAGCAATTAATTGAACTGGCAGAGGAAATCGATGTTTTGGGCACAGAAGTAGTGCCGTTAGCTTTGGATTTAACTCAGTCAGTAGCGGTGAATATTGCGATCGCCCAAGCTTGGCGAGATTGCGGCCCGATTCACCTGCTAGTCAACTGTGCAGGCGTCGCCCACCAAGCATCTTTCTTGCGTTCGCCACTCCCGTTAATCGAGGAAGAAATCGCCTTAAATTTGCTCGGAACCTACACAATTACCCGCTTGATAGCTCGGCGAATGGCGACTCAACAAGAGGGAACAATCGTCAATGTTTCGAGCTTAATGGGCAAAATTGCTGCTCCCACAATGGCGACTTATTCTGCTACCAAATTTGCCATTTTGGGATTCACCCAAGCTTTGCGTAGCGAGTTAACTCAGTACAATGTTCGAGTCACAGCTTTGCTGCCATCCCTAACAGATACCGACATGGTGCGAGACTTAGAGCAATTCCGGTGGGTAGTGCCCACAACTCCCGAAAAAGTTGCCCTAGCACTGGTGGCGGGATTGCACAAAGATGCGCCGGAAATCTTGGTAGGATATCAAAGTCATCTAGCAGTTTGGTGTCACCGAATTGCGCCTTGGTTGCTGGATTTTGTGTTGCGGATGGCGACTCCAGAACTTCGGGATAAATCGCGGGGCCGCAAATTGCGCGAGGCTTTAGCTAGCGGGCGATAAACCCTTTTATGGGCGGGCTCTTCGGCCCAACCCCTACTCCCCACAAGAAAACTCATTCTTTGTGGAACGGGCATCTTGCCCGTTCCGGGCTCTTCGGCCATTGGTGTCAACTTAAGCTGTCAGCCCGCCCAGCCGATAGTCCGCCCGCCCACCCGGTAGTCCGCCAGGGATTGAAATCCCTGTCTCATAGCGAAAGTCCTCTCAAAGAGGACTGGGAAGAAGAATTTTTGACGTTGTTGATTCACGCCGCCCACCCAATAGTCCGCTAATCCGCCAGGGATTTAAATCCCTGTCTCATAGTGAAAGTCCTCTGAAAGAGGACTGAGAAGAAGAATTTTTGACGTTGCTGATTCACGCCGCCCACCCGTTAGTCCGCCAATCCGCCAGGGGTTGAAACCCCTGTCTCATAGCGAAAGTCCTCCTAAGAAACTCAATCTAACTGTGGAGTTTTAGCAACTAGCTCAAACCCAAAAGACTCAGCAGTTTTCT
>NZ_JAUBUB010000076.1:0-32199 GCF_036705265.1 Microcoleus sp. B4-C2 | reverse complement strand
TCCCGCCCGTCCTTTTTGGACGGGCGGGACGCCCATCCCACAATCTTGTGGAAGTTATTTAATTCTCATTCCTTAGTGTCGCTCTGGGGGGATGAAAGGTAATTGTCGGAGCAATTTTATTCGCGCGGTATTCGTGTTTTCAATAGGGTTTGATATAAGTAGTCCAGGACGCAGGGGCCGCAGAAATCGGTTTTTTTTTGCGTCAAGAATGCCTCGATGGCTGATAAGTTAGAATAAAGCCAATTAATTATTCAAAAAAATGAGTGCTAAAGTTACTGTCATTGACCATCCTTTGATACAGCACAAGTTAACTCTGATGCGGCAAACTCAAACGAGTACGGCGAAATTTCGCCAATTGCTCAAAGAGATTGGAATGCTGCTAGCCTATGAAGTGACGCGAGATTTGCCGCTAAAATACGAACTAATAGAAACGCCGATCGCCAAAATGAATGCACCGGTGCTGGCTGCTGAAAAGAAAATTGTGATTATTTCGATTATGCGCGCCGGTCAGGGACTGTTAGATAGTATTTTAGAGCTGATTCCGTCTGCGAGGGTAGGACATATTGGTTTGTACCGCGATCCGACAACTCGGATGGTGATTGAATATTATTTCAAAGTTCCCCAGGATATCGAACAGCGAGATGTTTTAATTGTCGATCCGATGCTGGCTACTGGTAATTCAGCAGTGGCGGCAGTGGATAGGCTGAAAGAAGTTCATCCGAAGTCTATTAAATTTTTGTGCTTGCTGGCGGCACCGGAGGGAGTGGGGCACTTTCACGAACAACACCCTGACGTGCAGATTTATACGGCTGCTGTTGACGAGTGTTTGGACGAGCATGGCTATATTGTACCCGGACTGGGAGATGCGGGCGATCGACTTTACGGCACTATGTGAATTCAATAAAATTATTTTCTGCTGTATATGTCAATACATTCATTTAAAAATAACTTTACTAACATAAGCAGTGGTTTGATAGTGCGATATAATGTAAGTTGTAAAATTTTAATGTCAAGAAAAGCCTATATATAACATGGCTTGTAGGGTTTTATTACATTAAATTCGTAAATTGCATGATCTAGATGTATTTACTGCATTTTATGGTTAAATTCTATGCCTTTAGTGTAATTTCTTGCCAGAATTAGTTATTAAAATAGATGTATGATGCTAAGCGTTTGCGAGCGACTACTAACATTTTTTGACGAGGGAAAAAACAATGGAGACTACAGCACAGAAGGAAGCCCCAACTCAGCCTGTTGAGGAAGTGAAAATTCAGAATATCAACAGTTTGGAGTTTGAGCTTTGGGCTAAAGCAGTGAAACGGCAGATGATTGCAGCACTCTCTAAAAAGGGCGCGATTTGACATCTGTGGGTTTTTTGTGCACAGGTTGTGTTAATTAATTAAATTAACAAAATTTTTGTCTGCATTGTTGTCCGAGTTGCGGGAGAGGCAAGAGAAAGAATTTTCCTTTTTCCGAGTTTTGGACGTACAGGTGGAAGGAAGCCGGGTTTTTTTACGAAAATACTTCTGTTGCGATCGGCAGAAATGGTAAAAAAACCCGGTTTCTTTGTGTCATATCATGTCCGATCGAGTGACCGCGATTAAAAGGGCGGGTTTTTGAGATTGTCATTTATTGGCAGATATTTTTCGTGAGGGGAGCCCCTACCGTATTATGGGTAATCGACCGGACATAATATCAAGAGTGCCTCCGGGACTGTTCTATCTGCCGAAGGCTTTCTGCCAGATTACGATCGCTTGTCAACCGCCGCCAGCAAGCGCAGACTTCCGTCTTGAATCTGCACTGCTTTCACCGTTCCCACAGCAACTCTTTGTTGACCGTTAGCCATCGCTACCTCAATCTTAATCTTGGGGTCAGCCTGTAATCCTAGCCGCCCCCAGAGCCACTTGACTTGAGTAGCAGGAAAAGAACTCACTTCTACATCAGAAAATGGTGAATTAACCCAGCGGCTACCGTCGTAAAAACTTGCTACCTGCACCTGATACCAAACTTGTTCTCCTGCCAATTTTAACTCATTGTTCGGTTCTGGTTCCAGCCACTCAGCGGGATTGACACTGTTAATTAAAGTAGCAGAACCCATAATTTGACTTTTGTGGTCTTCTAAACTTTCCGCCTGAGAAACTGCTTCCTGAAGTTTGTTGACCAAATTCCGAATTCGAGTTCTTGTTTCGCTGTCAGTATCTGATTGCTGGTCGAGCCAATTCATCGCTTCGCGAGTGCCGTCTTGAGAAGCTACAATCAGGGCGCCCCAAGCCTTGACATCGGCGTCAGCGGCATTCACTCTCAAGGCGGCGTCGATGCGGTTCCAGATCCGCCCGCTGTCATTTTTGAGGGTTGTGGCTATTTCGTGAGAGTTGCTCGGATCGGCTTCAAATACTTGCAAAGCTTCAGTCCAGCGGCCGTCGATCAATTCTGCGAGAACTTGTTGACCGGGACTGGCCCAAGATGCGATCGCCTGCGCCCGAGTAATTTTAGCGTGAAATTCGATCGTTTCTAGCTGAGCTTGCGCGACTGCGGGCCAATTTTTGCCGGCTTTCCCCTTCGCCACACGCATAACATTTAATGCTGGAGACCACAGCCCGCTTTTCGCCAGTCGCAGCCCATTTTTGTAAGTCTCGTCATTGAAGGCAAATTCTTCTAAAGAAATCGCCGTTAACTGAACTGGGTTGGGCAAAAATTTGCGCGGGCCAATTTGATAAAGGGTAAATTGCGGCTCTAAACCAACTGTTTGGTCGATCGCCAACTGGGGGTTTTCGCCCTTAACAATTTGCTGCCAATTCGGCGGTTGTCCAGCCGCACTCGCCCACTCCAACAGCGGCATTAAATGATTTTGGCTGGGGTTGTAGCGAACGACTTGTCCGTAGGGAATTTTCTTGTCGCCCTGCTTTAGTTGACCGCTGACATTAAACCAAATGCCCGATGCGGGGGGCTTGCCGTCAAATCGCCGCAGTTCTGTTAGCGGTAGCGACTGATTGGAGGCTTGATTGTTAGATGTAGAGTCAGCTAAAGAAGCAATGACAAAAGATTCCGCAGGGCCTTCTACATTCACAGAACTTGCTAGTTGGAAATACTGCTCTTTATCGGAACTGCGATCGGGAAATTGCACTCGCTTGTACACCCGAAGTTCGACAATTTGACGGCAAGGATTTTTGCAAACAGTAGAAGCCTTAACAGTTCTTTCTACCATCACCGGCAATAACAAATCGGAAATAGAATTATCGCGGGATTGATCGACGGGAAGCGACAGGGGTTCTCCGGTTACGAATCCCAATTTGCGGATGCTGGCTTTGATTTGATCGAGAGTTTGGATCGAATCTCTGCTACCTGTAGGCAGGCGCGACCATTCCGGCACAAATTGAGAGATCAACTTGTTGCCATTGGGATCGACGATGAGCTGATAACTCAGCCAAGCGCCGCCTCCCATTAAAGCTGCACAGCCACCCAAGATGCTGAGGGCTGTCAAATTAGCTATCAGTCTTTTCCAGGGATATCTGGCGCGAGTTCGGGGAGTAGGTATTGGAAGCGGGGACTCTTGAAGATTTTTGGGGCGTCGGGTTTGGCGCCGGCGTCTTGTGGGGGGAGGAGCAACTTTGGGATTTTCTGGGGGTTTGGCTCGATTTTTTGAGGGGTTAATTTTGTGTTCCATCATGCCATTTTAGAATTTAGATTTTAGAATTTAGAGTTTAAAATTGCAATAGCCGATCGTACTGCCGACCTATGATATCCCAAGTGTATTGGCTTTCAACGAGCGATCGCGCGTTGACAGAGAGCTCCTGTCTTAGCTGCTGATTTTCAAACAAACTGGCGATCGCCTCAACATACTCCTGAACATTGTTCGCCCGCAAGGCCCTTATCAGTTGTGGGCCCCCATCGACGGCTAAACCCTCCAAACCTCGATCGCTAGCAACCACGGGAGTTCCCGCAGCCATCGCCTCCAAAGTTTTATTTTTAATCCCAAAACCAATCCGCATCGGCACCACACAAACAGCAGCTTGATGCAAATATTCTGCCACCCTTTGCACCCGACCTACTACTTGAATTCCGGGAAGTTCCCCCAAGGCGAGCACTTCCGGGACTGGCGAAGCCCCGACTAGGGTGAGGGTAGCATCCCGATAGCGCTGCTGCAAAGGTGGCAGTATTTGCAAACTGAGAAACCGCGCCGCGTCAATATTCGGCAAATTGTTCATTGCGCCTGCAAAAATTAAGGTGTGTCCTCCCGGATCGATCGACCGATACGGAAATTGAGTTAAATCCACGCCGTTAGGAATTACATCTATGGGAGGTACAAAAAAATCTTGTTTTCCTCGCACCTGTACCGAAGGCAACAGTAATTCGAGGAGTTGCTCTCTGTCTGTGGATGTTGTCGCAACAATGCGGGAGAATTTGGAACAGTAGCGTTTTTCGTAGCGGGCGAGTAGCGGTAAATTTAGTCGATCGCGCAGGGGTTTTTCCGAGGTGCCGGTTGCTAACATTTCCCTGCAAGTTCCCCAAACGGAACTGTGAATGTTTGCTACTGTCAGCAGTTTTTGCCGCCATTCGGGACGCACGTAAATCTCGTTAACGCTGTGCTCGCAGGTGACAGTATCGCATTTGCCTGCTGTTACCAATTCGTCTGCCCAATTCTGCATTGCTTGGGAGTAGCTTGAGAGTACGTTTGGAGGTGTTCCCGACTGCAAAAATCGACTGAATCTGTGGAATTTTCCTATTATTTCAGAGAACCCCCCCTCAGTCCCCCCCTTGTTAAGGGGGGGAGGCAAGAAGCCCTCCTCAAGCCCCTGGTTAAGGGCAGGAAATAACCCCCCCTCAGTCCCCCCCTTGTTAAGGGGGGGAGGTAAGAATCCTTCCTCAGTCTCCTGGTGGAGTCTTAGCCCCCCCTTGACAAGGGGGGGTTGGGGGGGTAATCGCGGGTTGGGAAAAACTGCTAATTCTGTGACTTGCTGGCGCAATGTGTCGATTTGTGCATCGGTGACATCGGGCGATCGTACAGTGCCGAGAATTACCTCATGTCGCCGGCTCAAGTATTGTAATAAATTAAACGTCCTTACCTGAGTTCCTCCGCGGCTGGGCGGATAGGGAAAAGTTGAGGAAAGCATCAAAATCTTCATGGGATGTGAGATAAACTGAGATGTTGCACCATTCTCAATTACTTGTTTAGGAACAGGCTTTTCGGCCTGTTCCACAAAGAGTGAATTTTCTTATGGAACAGGCCGAAAAGCCTGTTAAGCGAGAATGGTGCAAGATGTGAGATAAATAAATTTGCCGCTTGCGCGATAAAATTGATTGATAAAACGTTTTTTTTAACAATCTTCGCACCTATGGACGAATTATCTCTTAAGGCGCTGCTGGAAGACTTGAAAAAGTCCGACGAAAGTGTTCGCGATCGGGCAACTACTGAACTCTGGCACACTTGGTTTAACCAGAAAGGTGACTATGGGATGCAAATTCTCAGGCGAGCGCAAGTTTCGCTGGATGCAGGCGATGTTCACCACGCTTTGGATTTGCTGACGAAATTGATTGCGGAAGCGCCGGATTTTGCGGAAGCTTGGAACCGACGCGCCGTACTTCACTATACTCAAGGAAATTATAAAAAGTCGATCGACGACTGCGAAATTGTCCTCAAACTGAACCCGGTGCATTTTGGGGCGTTGCACGGTCTGGGTTTGTGCTACGCTGCGTTGGGAGAATACCTAAATGCTATTCAAGCTTTTCGTCGCGCTTTGGAAATTCAACCGTTTGCTTTGGTGAATCAAAAGTTAATTCTGGAGTGTACGGCTCGTTTGAGTTAAAATTAATTTTCCTGGGCCCAAAAGTGTTAATACCAAATTATAAGCTGCTACGCATTTAAATTGAATCCAGAGACGGGCAGGATGCCCGTTCCACAATAATAATTGTAGAAAAATTGACTGTCAAATTAGATGCACAACAGCTTAGTCACTTTTGAGCAATCTAAAATCTAAAATCTAAAATCTAAAATTGTCTAAGTTAGTGCCTAAAATTAGCGTTTGCATTCCTACTTACAATCGAGTGCATCTGCTGGCTTGTGCGATCGCCAGCGTGCTAGATCAAACTTATACAGATTTTGAATTAATTATCTGTGATGATGGTTCTACTGACAGCACTCCTTTGTTGATGTCGGAATTTGTCGTAGCTTGCGGGGCGGGACGCCATCGCCCGATTCGCTACATTCGCCACCCGCAGAATATCGGCAAGAGTAATAATATGCGATCGGGCTTTGCTGCTGCAAGAGGCAAATATTTTATCAAGTTTGACGATGACGATCGCCTCAGCGCGCAATTTCTAGAGCGGACATCGGCTATTTTAGATAAAGACCCCAGCATCGATTTTGTCAGTACAGATCACTGGGTGATCGACATTAACAATTATATTGACGAAAACCAGACGAAACTGAATTCGCAGCGGTGGGGGCGCACCGAGTTGTCGGCTGGAATTATTGAAGATTTGCTCTCGGCAGTTTTTCTCAGACAAAGTTTGCAAATAGGGGCGACTTTGTTTCGGCGCCGCGCGCTGGAAGAAGTCGGATTTCTGCGGCCGAATTTGCAAAATTGCGAAGATAACGATTTGTTTGTGAGACTTGCGATTGCAGGAAAAAAATGCTATTACTTGCCGGAGCTGTTGATGGAGTATCGAGTTCATGCAGGACAGCAAGGAGTCGATCGGGCAATTCCGTATTTGAATGATAAATTGCGCTATTTGACCGGCTACGAGTTTGAGTCGGAAAAGTTGGAAACAGTCAGGGTCAAAAGGATTGCCGAAACTCAATTAGCGCTAGGTTTGCGACTGATTGAGGTTGGTGAAACTGCAAAAGGACGCCTGATGGTGCGGGCGGGAAAGTCTGTTTCTGCGGCGAAAATGTGGGCAGGTTTGGGATTGTCGCTGCTGCCGGTCGAGTTGCGTCCAAAAGCGTTTGAGTTTGTGCGAGAGTTGATCAAATAAGGAATGAGAATTAAATAACTTAGAATGCGTGATGGTTCTTGTGGGATGGGCGTCCCGCCCGCCCTTTCTGGACGGGCGGGACGCCCATCCCACTTTCAAGAGTGTAAATTATTTAATTCGCGATCCTAACCATCAATAAGAGTTATTAATTATCAGCAGGGGATAATATATTAATTTATTTGAGTAGGGGGTTTTGTTTGGCCTTGAGATTTGCTCAGATTGGGCTCGATCGAAAACTTTCCGGGGATCGTTGAGAGAGTCGGCTAAAAATAAAAATTCGATCGGACACGTTTTAGATTAAATTAAGAAATTAAGAAATACTGAAAATTAAGTATTTACGACTTTGACATCGATCGGAGACGAGTACAGACCTTTCCTTGGGTCTGCCCTGCTTGTGCTATCTGTCAGGCGATTAGGGAAAACTTTTGCCCTGAGAGTGGGTGAAGGGATCAAAGTCAGCATTGTTAAATTCTGTCTATTTTATTAATGCACCACTCATGTCAATAACTAATCGGATTAGTTTCAATAATCTCCAGGGCGACATCTTCGGCGGTGTCACGGCTGCCATTGTCTCGCTGCCCTTGGCCCTCGCCTTCGGGGTCGCTTCGGGAATCGGGCCGATCGGCGGACTGTACGGTGCCATTTGTGTTGGCTTCTTTGCGGCGCTGTTTGGCGGCACCCCAACACTGATTTCGGAACCCACAGGGCCGATGACTGTGGTGATGACTGCGATCGTCGCATCCCTCACCGCCAGCAATCCCGAACAAGGGCTAGCAATGTCATTTACCGTTGTGATGCTGGCGGGGCTGTTTCAAATCATCTTTGGTATTTTCAAGCTAGGGAAATACGTCACCCTGATGCCATACAGCGTGATTTCGGGCTTTATGTCGGGAATTGGCGTGATTTTGATCATTCTGCAAATTGCACCGTTTCTGGGTCAAGCCCCTCCCAAAGGAGGTGTTTTGGGCACTTTTATGGCAATTCCGCAGTTGCTGGCAAACGTAAATCCGCCGGAAGCAATTCTCGGTATCTTGACGGTGGCAATTATTTTCCTGATGCCCAAAAAGCTGAAGAAAATCGTACCCCCGCAATTGATAGCGCTGATTGTCGGCACGGTAATTTCCCTGACTGTGTTTCAGGGCGCGGATATTCGCCGGATTGGAGAAATTCCGGTGGGACTGCCTCCCTTGCAATTGCCGACTTTTTCCGCCGGTCAACTCACGGTGATGTTTGTGGATGCGGTGATGCTGGGGATGCTGGGCTGTATCGATACCTTGCTGACGGCGGTGGTGGCGGACAGTCTGACGCGGACTGAGCACAAGTCCGATAAGGAGTTGATCGGTCAAGGAATTGGCAATATCGTGTCGGGGATCTGCGGTGGCTTACCGGGCGCCGGGGCAACGATGGGAACTGTGGTCAATATCCAAACAGGCGCGACTTCGGCGTTGTCGGGTTTAACTCGGGCGTTGGTGCTGCTGGTGGTGGTTTTGGGCGCGGCGAAGTTAACTGAACCGATTCCGATGGCGGTGTTGGCGGGGATTGCGTTGAAGGTGGGGATTGATATCCTTGACTGGAGTTTCCTCAAACGATCGCACAAAGTATCTGTTAAGGGTTCCCTGATCATGTACGGGGTACTGTTTTTGACTGTGTTTGTGGATCTGATTGTGGCGGTGGGTGTGGGCGTATTTATTGCCAATATCCTGACAATCGAACGGTTGAGTAGTTTGCAGTCTGCGGGAGTGAAGCTGATTTCCGATACGGATGATGAGGTGCTCATCAGTGAGGAGGAGAAGCAACTCTTGGATCGGGGTAGGGGGCGCGTGTTGCTGTTCTGCTTGAGCGGCCCGATGATTTTTGGGTTGTCAAAGGCGATCTCCCGCGAACACAATGCTATGAAGGATGCGGATGCTTTGGTGATGGATTTGAGTGCTGTGCCCATGCTGGGGGTGACGGCTTCGCTGGCGATCGAAAATGCGATCCGCGATGCCTGCGATAAGGGTTTGCAGGTTTACATTGTCGGTGCCAGCGAGAAAATTCAACAGCGCTTGCAGAAGTTGGGATTGTTGGATCTGATCGCGCCAGAGCATTTCCTGAGCGATCGTACCGCAGCCTTGCGACAAGCGGTCGCTGTGGTTGACAACAAAGGCATCCCCTTGGGAGCGCCTGTGTAACAAGGCGCGAATTCGCCAAAATAGTAGTGGTTTAGCAGGAGTGCCCGTTTCTCCTGCTATTTCTATGGCTCGATCGCCCCTTTCATATCGTTTCCAGTTGCATCGATATTCTTCAAATTTCCAAACAGTCAGTTGTCCCGAAAGCATAATTTTAGTCAACAGCCAACAGTCAACAGTCAACAATCAGGTCTGAGTGCAACCGGAATTGATATGAATTCTTGATTTTCTTCAGTCTCCCTCTGCTGGAACCAGAGGCAAGTTTATACGAGGTTTTAACCGCCGATTCTTCAGGCGTGTAGCTATACAACCAGAAATTATCCGATTGATATAGCGGGTAGCCACGGAATATCTGTAACGCCTGGGTCGTAACCAAGTTGTTTGAGCAGTGTGGTAATTTGCCCTCTATGGTGAGTTTGATGATTAAACATATGTGTCACCAGAACCCAAGTCGGTAGCACGCGGCATTTACCATCTACATTGCTTGTGTACTCAAACGGTTGACTCAACCAGTCAGAATTAAGATGTCTAGACCATTCTATAATTTGCCGATCCATTGTCTCCCGTTCCGCTCTCAAAGCCTCAAATTCAGCATACAGTTCTTGACCGATAACGGCTACCGAAAATGGGTGAAGATTGAAACGACCCATCCATGCTTTGTCACCATACAGTAAGTGATTCAAAGTGCCATGAATAGACTTGAAAAAGGCACCCACATCCTGTTTGCGCTGTTCATCAGGAATTGTCGAGCAGACAGAATATATATTTTGGTTCATCCAGCAATTGTACTCGGCCATTAGCTGGTAGTAGCTACCCTCGTACATACTCAAAACTTCACCACCTAGTTTGAACAACTTACATTATACAAATATGTCTTTCACAAGACTCCTGACTCTAATTGGTCTAGATAAATAAATTCAGGAGCTTTAACTCCCGCTTCCTCTCTAATTTTAACCAGTGCAGGCGACTCAAAGAACGCTCTGGCATCTGTTGTTGATGTCCACGCGGAGAAATGAACGATTTTGTTGGGTTCATTGTCATACTTCAAGACCTGATAGGAGCGCTCGCCAGCTTCTTTTCGGATGCTTTCAGCACGATCGAATACCTGTTTCCAAGCTTCATAATTTTCTACTTCATGAATAATTAAGACATACTGCATAGCAATAAAGTTTATTGGAAGTTTAAGTTTGTGATGCTGCAAATTATAACAGGCAATCGCACATTTTTTGGCCTAAATAGCGATCGCCCCACGTTCAAAATGCAAAGCTGTCATCAATGGAAGCGATTGCTTCCCTTCGGTCGCAATGAGATACTTATGTATCAGGACTTACTTAACAAGTGGTTGGACGCGCAAATTATAGCGGTAAGACTCCATGCACAACGCACCCTACATATAGAGGTTATGCGTCCAGGACTGTAAAGTAGTAAACAGTACCTGATGTAAATAAGTGTTTCCTAAATATCGTGTCTATATTTTCTGAAATTCCGACTGTATGGCTGCAAATTTCCCTCGTGGGAGTCTGGTTGGGTTTGGTTTTACTGGTAGCTGAAGGGTTAAATCGCTTTACTTCTGTCGATGCTGAGGTATCGCGGAAGATTGTTCACATCGGTACTGGAAATGTGATTTTGCTAGCATGGTGGCTGGAAATACCCGGTTGGGTGGGGATTTCGGCGGGGGTTTTAGCAGGTGCGATCGCCCTAATTTCTTACCAAGTTCCGATTTTGCCCAGTCTTAACAGTATCAACCGGAAGAGTTGGGGGACTTTTTTCTATGCTGTTAGTATCAGCGTTCTTGTAGCTTGGTTTTGGCCGCTGCAACATCAGGAATACGCTGCTTTGGGCATTTTAGTGATGACTTGGGGCGACGGATTGGCTGCTGTCATCGGCCAGAAATACGGCAAACATATTTATCGAGTTGGGGGAATACAAAAGAGTTGGGAAGGTTCTGCAACTATGTATTTGGTGAGTTTTGCTATTAGTAGTTTGATTTTGCTGGCGGTTCAAGGCAATATTTGGCAAACTTGGGCTGTGTCTGCTGTTGTAGCTTTGGCTGCTGCTACTTTGGAGTCGGTTTCCAAGCTGGGAATTGACAATCTGACTGTGCCGATCGGCAGTGGGGCGATCGCCTTTTTCCTAAATCAATTTTTGATAATTGGTAATGTGTAATCTGAACTTCCCCCCACGGGGGGAATTGCTGGATACAGGTAGGAATTCAAGATTTTGCAATTGCTATAAACCAAGTCGGGTGAGTTTTGTAAATTCCGATCAAAGGTGATTCATACCGTGAATCAGCAACCCCAATTATCAATTGTCTAAGTCCCGTTAAAGCAGCCGACGTGCTTGTAAAATTTGTTGTTGCCATTGCTCGAAAACGGGGATTTTTGAGCGATCGTCTGTTGGAAACATCGCCCTTATTTGCTCGATTAGCTCGATCGCCAGCGGTACACCAAGCTGCAATTGTTCCAACACATCCCGCTGAGCAAAAACGGTTTCCGGTGTTCCTTCTAAAATCAATTTTCCTCGATCCATCACAAACACCCAATCAGCCCAGCGGTAGATGAAATCGAGGTCGTGACTTGCTAAAAGAATAGTGGTTCCGGCGCTGTGAATTTGTTGAAGTAAACCGATCAGTTGTCGGGTGTGACGCGGATCGAGATAGGCGGTAGGTTCATCTAGCAGCAGCAGTTTGGGTTTGAGAACCATGATATCGGCGATGGAAACCCGCTTTTTCTGGCCCAAACTGAGATTGTGAATTGGTTCGCGGGCGAGTTCGCTTAGATCGAATTGCTCGATCGCCTGCTGCACCTGTTGAGCAATTTCGGATTCTCTCAAGCCTACATTGTACAATCCATAGGAAATATCTTCTTCTACCGTCGAAGCTACTAATTGATGTTCGGGATTTTGAAACACGAGTCCGATTTGTTGGCGCAGTTGCATCAAAGATTTGCGATCGTAGCGAAAGGGTTCACCTTCCCAGCGAATGATTCCCTGTTGTGGTTGATACAAGCCATTTGCTAACAGAAAAAAGGTAGTTTTGCCACAGCCATTTTGACCGATCAGCCCGCACCGTTTCCCAGCAGGGACTTTGAGATTTAAACCCTGAATTGCCACTCGCGAACCGCAGGGATAGGAGTAGGAAGTGCCAGCGAATTCTAGAATCCATTCAGACATATTCGTTATTTTTTATTTTTTATAACCTTGTTCCCAGGCTCTGCCTGGGAATAAATACCCGGAGGCTATGCCTCCAATTACCGATTACCGATTTCCATTATATTTGTGTCAGCCTCGATCAGATTTTGACAACTGCCAAAGTTGCATTTCATAACAGAGATGCTGCTCAAAAAGTTTGCCAGCCTCCAATCCTTCAACCACCAGCTTCTTGAACCAGCGACGAAATATCCAGCGCAGGAATTTGTGGACGGGGGGAACAGTGATTGCAATCAAATCTGCAACATAGATCATTGTATTCAGTCCGTATCTGCGAAAAGTATCGACATACAAATCGATAGTCGGCAAAATATGGGCGGAAATATCCTCAGTTTTTACTAAAGTGAATCCAGCCTGCTTTAATGCTGCATGAAGTTCCGTAACAACATGACAATTAGAGAACATTCCCTCTTTATAATTAGCATTAGATCGCAGCATATCGGCCAGCAAAACGTAACCGCCCTGATTGAGGATTTTGGCGGCACCGTTAGCAATATCAACAGCCGACATATACTGGCTACTTTCGCTAAAGAGAATAAGATCGTAGAAATGGGTTGCTTTGAAGTCTTCAAACCTCGTGAGGTGGAAGATTGCCCGATCGCGCGTACACTTAAGAAAGCGCTGTTGTTGGAACGGATCGGGTGCGAGCCCTTCGACTGCAAAACCTCGATCGAGCAAATAAGCCGCATTTCCGCCAATCCCGCAGCCCACATCGAGTATCGTATGAGTGCCTTTGGGGATCGCATCCAACAGTTTTACAGTATAAGCTTGCTGAGCGAGGCGCAATCGTGCGATCGTTAGTTCGTCAGCGGGCACAGGTAGGGTTTCCCAATAGCCGTAGTGAAGGTAGGGCGAATCTGTCAGGCCCAAATAGTAATTAAGCGCTGCATTTTGGTAGCGAGTTACCTTGGAAATTTCGATTGATTTTGGCTGCGGCATTCGGAAAATTTAGTAAGTTTTAGGATTTAGGGCAGAGTTGAAATTCTTCCCAGCGCTTGCATACCTGTTCATAGCACTCAACAGGAGAAATTGCCAACTTTTGCAACAAATTGATATCAATCTGACCGTTGGCGATCGACAAAAATATAATTGCTGCCTTGGGTTCGTAGCCAGCAATGATTTGGAGCAGATTTAAAACAGTGTTCTCCTCTATTTCTAGTTGCTGCAAATAAACGGTTGCCTCCAAGTCGGAAATAAATTGCAGATCGTACTTGATAGTATCTACGCTCCAATTCACCGAGCCATTAAGGGGAGTATGGATTTTGCAAGCAACCAAGCCTCGCCCTGTATGCAAAAAACCATTCCAAGCAGTATGTCCGATCGGCAAAATATTCTGGTGAATAAACAAGTTTTGCCAGTAGCCAAAACTACCCTGCCAAACACTATCTTCGATTCGCATTTTTTTAGTTTCCCGCTGCCTAAAATTTCGTTATTGTCGATCAGGAAACGGAGCACAACAGCAGATTATTTGTAAAAATATTGAACTCACCATCATCCATACCTCGCAGATGAAAAACATGATTGTAAACAAATCGGCGGGCATCCTGACTCAGAGATGCAATGATCTCATTACAGTTGCGGGACAGCGCCGGATTCGCACCGAACTTTCCCCCTTACGTCTGATGTGTGTTTTTCATCAGAGCCGATCGATATACGGGGATATTACCACTCTTTGGGATATTTGACAAAAAAGCGTCCGCCTATTCACCAAACTCAATATTTTCATACAAATCGGCCAGCGAAATTTCCACAGCAACAGATGTTAAACTGAGCCGATCGCCCATACAGCTATATTCCGAAAAAATCCACTTATTCGCATCAGTTTTAGAATATTGCTCCACCTGTAGCCGATATTGGTCGATTAATAAATACTCCTGAAAACTAGGAATACTGCGATAAGCAGCAAACTTTTCATCGCGGTCATAAGCTTTGGTACCTTTAGACAGCACCTCAGCAATTAGCAGCGGATTGGTAATTGTATCCGTCCGTCCAGATTGCAGCTCGATCGGGCGCGCTACCACCATCACATCCGGGTAAGTATAATTATTAAGCTGCGGAACCCAAAGCCGCTGATCCGATGCAAAAATACTGTAAGGTTTACCCTTAAGACTCACCCTCAAAATAGCATTTAAGATGCTCGTAATTTCATTGTGATCCGGTGTGCCGCCAGCCATCATAACAATCTCCCCATTGATAAATTCATGCCGATCCTGAGAATTGATTTCCAATTCTAGATATTCCTCAGCGGTGTAGGTTTTGGTTTCAACTTGCGCGATCATACACAACGCTCTCCTTTAATCTACTCATTTCAGTTTATCTTAAAAATTCTGCTAATTCAACATAAAATTAGATTTTAATCATGCTAAGAAACAGGCAAGATGCCTGTTCCACAAAGAGGGAATTTTCTGGTGGGGCGTGAGTTTGGCATCAAGAACAGGCAAGATGCCTGTTCCACAAAGATTGAATTTTCTTGGGGAGAGTAGGGGTTGGGCATCTTTCCCGCCCGTGCGATCGCACTTAACAAACTTACCGCAGCGGGACGAAGTTATAGCCAGTGCTTCCTCCTTGTTTAACTTGCACTAAAATCGGCTTACCAGCCCGATCGCCCGTGGGCAAAAACTTCACATCCTCGCTCGATCCTGCTGTTGAAAAACTCCGATTTCTGAGTGCTTGTTGCAACCCTTCCCGCGTATTGCTTTGTCGCAAGCCAGCGATGACAGCTTGAGTCGCATCAAAACTCGTTGCTGTTCGCCAATTCACAATGCCTCCCCAACGCTGGCGGGCCTTTTCTGGGAAACAGCTACCGGGATTAGTTTCAGGATGCCAGGGAACGGGCAAAACAAGCCCGTCAACGTCTTTTTGTCCGTCTTTTAAAGTTTGAAAGGTGTAGAGCGTAGTGCTGCCGTAGAGTGGCAATTTGCCTCGATTGATGCGAGCCAGAGAAATCGCACGGTCAATGCGATCGATGTGGGGCGCTACCATCAATCCTTGTGCATTTTTGCTGACAGCATCGGCGATCGCACTTTCGGGATTAAAAGAGGGTAAGGAAAAGTCGCAAATAGTGGGAACTAATTTGCCACCAGCAGCAGTAAGAGATGCCACAAATTCATCTTTAAATGATATGTTATCCGGTGCTTGGGAATCATAACAAACCGCAATATTAGTTTTGGCTGCTGTTTTCACTCCATATTCTGCTAAGGGAGCTGCCATTAAGCTAATATTGGGTACTGTCCGAAAGCTGTAGCTGCCAAATCCTGATAGATTATTGGCAAAGCTCGTCTGGCGATCGCTCCTGGTGCGATCGGGGCCGATGTAGATGTAGGTGTATTTGCAGTTTTGGCTTTCAATAAACCGGGAAGGAACTTGTAGGCGCCAAACCAAATTAAGCCGATGGCAATAATAAAAACAATGGGGGGCGGGCTGTTGCTTTTGTTAGTATCTTGATACAGAATTTTTTCTATTTATTTTGATACTGTAATTATTCATTCAACTAATGTTCACGTCAATTCATATAATTCATTAATTAAGTTCATAAAAGTCATATTTGTAATAGCTGTTGCAGGAAGTGCGATCGCCCTTATTCAAATCGGGCCCGCTAAACTAACGAGAATAGGAGAATTATCAACAATATTCCTGGAGGCGCGGGTGTTCAGAAACCGGGTTTTTTGCCCAGAAGACGCGCTAGAGCCCACATATTCTGTAAAAACCCCGGTTTCTGGCCCCCATTGACTGGTTCCTAGGCTCTACCTGGGAACCGATTTCCAGAGGCTCTGCCTCGCGTGGCCAAGGGGAAATTGGAGGCAGAGCCTCCGGTTCTGCCTTACCAGGCAGAGCCTGGGAACGAGTAATTTAATGTTGAAATAGCACGTTTAACAAAGTTAAAACTGTACACCCAAACAAAGCTTCAAATATATATCTTCGCGAAGGTTTATAAGGGTAAGAATTCCAAACGCGCAATTCTCCATTAAAGCCGCGCGACGCTAAACTCAACGAAACTTGACGGTAGTTTTCCAAAGTTCGCTGAAGCAATTGCCCGATTAAAATGCTTAAACTCTGCATTCCCCGCTTCCAAGTGCGGTAGCCACAGCGCGAGTTTTGTGCTATCCAAAGTTCATCGGCGATCGCCAATAAGCTAAAAATAAACCGATACATTAGTAATAGCAGTTCTGTGACTAACTCTGGACAGCGTAATTGTCTGAGAATCTGCAAGATTTCGGTAAATGGAACCGTCAAGAGAATGAAATACATACAACTTGTCGATGCGAAGGCGCGGGCAAACAGCAAGCTCACTTGGTATATTCCAGTGCGGCTCACATACAGATAAAAAGTGCCGATGCTAATGCCCCAACCTTGCCAAATATCCCACTGAATTTCCTGGATTTGACTTAACTCAACCGCACCCAGCGCCAAAGCAGGCAAACTTGTCAGCAAAAACATCAACGGTAGCGACAGCAACCGCAAATACAGTTTCGCCGGAATACCCGCATAGACGACGATCCAGACGGCTAACCAAAGGCCGATCGACAATTGGACGATCGCCCCAGAAACGAGAGACAGAATTAAAAGGGCGATCGCAAAGGATAACTTGTGGATTGGCGGCAACCCGCGCAAGCGATTTGTATAAGCCAGACTATCAATCTGATGGTTCATTCCAAAGTCTTTCAGTCCGCGCAGGCGGACTTTGTATGTGTAGAAGCGAATTCTATTCGCCGTTTATTCGCCATTTATTCCGACGGCGATTCATCATCAGATTTATGAGATTCAGTGCGTCCCTTATAAAGCCCGATCGCGTAGCCAATTACGCCCGATCCTAACGCCGCTTGAGTCGCAAACAGCAAACTTTCAATTTCTCCGCTAGCAGGCTCAAAAAAGTGGTTAAACCAAGGTTGATAGTCCGGTTGAATTTCCGTAATCGCTTTCTGTGCTTCCCCATCCGCTCCGCCGTATTCACCCCGGACAAAAACTAGGGGAATAACGGCAAGCGCGATAACAGCAATTACCAACATCCAATTTTGTTGTGAAGTAGCTTGCTGATTTCTTGTGTTTTTTTGACTCACGGCTTATGACTCCTGTCTCAATAATTTCAAAGTTTCCAACTCCGGCTTCCCGTAAGAATGCAGCCAATTCCAGACCAATAGAGTCAGCAATCCTTCACTAATCGCCAGGGGTACTTGAGTGATAGCAAAGATGCCAGCAAACTTGAGAAACGAAGCCATAAAACCGCCACTTGCTGCCGGAAAAGCTAACGCTAATTGAATCGAAGTCGTCACATAAGCCAGTAAATTTGCTAAAGCCGCCGCACAAAAAATTGCCGCCCGTTGCCTGCCAGTTCGCAACAGCAATTGATAGATAAAATATGCGGCAAACGGGCCAACAATCGCCATCGAAAACATATTCGCTCCCAGCGTTGTCAGCCCGCCGTGAGCTAACAGTAACGTTTGAAACAGCAGAACTAAAGCCCCCAGTACAGCCATCACCGAAGGGCCGAACAAAATTGCACCCAAACCGGTACCCGTTGGGTGAGAACAACTCCCCGTTACCGAGGGAATTTTTAAAGCAGAAAGTACAAAAGTAAACGCACCGGCTAAAGCTAGCAATAGTTTAAGTTCCGGGTGTTCTTTTGTAATACGAGTAATCGATCGCAAACCTACTGCAAAAAAAGGCAACGCCACCATCCACCAAAACGCCGCCCATTGCACCGGCAAAAAACCTTCCGAAATGTGCATAGCTGCGGCGGGCGTTGCCGAACCCAGGACAATATAACAACTCAAGCCAGCCATCAATCCCAAGCTGACCAATTTCCGATTTCTGGCCTTCACGCTGAACCTCGCAGATGAGACTATGTAAACTAACACATCGGCGGGCATCCTGACTCAGAAAGCGACAAAACTCTCATTACAGTTGCGGGACAGCGCCGGACTTGCACCGAACTTTCCCCGTTTCCTCTAACGGCTGCTCCCCATTAGAACCGACTGGTTAGACATAGTTTAGTCGATCGCGTAAGTCTCAGCAAATCTTTTACAAAAATTACTTCAGATTAACTAAGGAATGAGAATTAAATAACTTCCACTCTTGAAAGTGGGATGGGCCTAAGAGCCCGTCCTTTTTGGACGGGCGGGACACCCATCCCACAATCACAATTAAAATTGTAAGTTATTTAATTCGCGTTCCTAAGTCAAAATTACCTCTCATCTTCTCTTCCTTCGCGTCTTCGCGGTTCGTTCCATAAATACTATTGCCCAACAAATCAACGGTATAATATTAATGAGTTTTGAGGAAAGCCGCCATGTTAGATTACAAATTTCCGAGGCACTGGCCCTCAGCCGATGAACTACCAGACTCAGATGAAACGCCTGTGGATAACGAACTGCAAGAACTAATACCAGGGTTGTTAAAAGCAATATTGCTCATACTTTGGGCAGAACGCATGGACTGGTTTTTTGGCATAGATATGGGTATTTATCATCACCCTGACGAACCGCCCATTGTCCCAGATGCTTTCTTAAGTTTAGGAGTAGAACGATTTTACGACGAAGAATTGCGCCCCAGTTACGTGCTGTGGGATGAAAATGTTCTGCCTACTTTTGTGCTGGAAGTTGTTTCCCCAACTTATCGCAAGGAATACAGCACAAAATTGGAGACTTATCAAGCTTTAGGCGTACTTTATTACGTCATTTATTCTTCCCGCCGCCGTCGTAAACCTCATTTGGAAGTACACAAGTTAGTCAATGGGAAGTACGAGTTACAGTCAGGAAATCCAGTTTGGATGCCTGAAATTGGTTTGGGGATTGGTTGTGAAAGGGGAAGTTATTCTGGGGTGACAAGGGAGTGGTTGTATTGGTATGATGCCGATGGAAAACGTTATCTGACACCTGAAGAACAGGTGAAAGAATCAGCGCAGCGCGCCCAACAGGAATCCCAGCGCGCCGATCGACTGGCTCAGCGATTGCGGGAGTTGGGGATAGATCCTGATAATCTGGGCTGATGGCAATCAAGAGTACCTCAGTGTTGTACTCTAGACGCTCACAAACCGGGTTTTGCAACGCCCGATCGATCGTCCTCAAAGGAGGATTTTCTGGAAAAAACCCGGTTGCTGCCTCCAGAAATGTGTGAATATTATCGCAAAAATCAGGAAATATCTAGCTAGATTTGGGAAAAACAGAAAGTTGGACGGCAAACATTGAGATGCAGCTCGAAAACATGAAAATCAACAGAGGTTATTAAATAATGGTCATGAATCTGCGTTCTTACGATATCATCTGTTTTGGTGATGAAGTTCCAGGAGTTCTAGCTGTTATCTCTGCCTCCAGAGAATATCTTCGCCGAACAAAGCGTTATCCGCGAATTCTACTGATGTCGAAAGCAAGCTTGCAAGAAGGAATTGGCGGGCATTTGGTAAGAGGCGGTCTTGCTTATTTAGATAGAAGTCAGATTAGTGAACAACTTCAACAATCTTTAAAGTTAGATACCTTTGGTTCACCAGCGACAATCTATAAAGAATTCTTACAAAAATCCGGTGTCACCGCAATTGCACTTGACCCCCGCAAAGCCAGTGCAGCCCTGAAAGAAATGCTGGTAAAAGCTGGGGCCGATCTCCTGAGCAAAGTAGAAATTAAATCAGTCAGTAAAGAAGGTCAAAAAATTGTCAGTATAACCACCTCTAAAGGCGTAGTTTATGCCGGCAAGCAATTTATTGATGCCACTGTCAATGCCGAATTAGCTCAAGCTGCCGGTGTGAGAAAGCTGAAGGGATTTGAAACATTTGGTCTGCCTAATTCAGAACTTCCAGTCACCCTCGTTTTTGAAACCCAAGGACTCAGTGCAAGAGCACTGAAAGAATTCGATTATATTTATCTAAAACGCTTTACCAACCTGGCCGATGCAGAGAGTCAAAAATTTTTGCTGTACGCCGCAGGCAAGGATGCCAAACTAGCAGAAGAGCTTCGGCGGGAAATGAGGGACACTCAAGGCAATCTCAAAACTCTGTGGGCGGGTAACGATTACATCGATGTTCGCGCGCCGGCTCTGTCTGTAGCTTACCACTCATTTAGAGGAAGAAAACTATCTTTTTCTGAAACTGGCATAATTTTAGATGAGGGAAATATAGCAATACTTCCAAATGACCGACTTTCGTGGAATGCGCTTTTATTTGCAGTCACAGCCAGCGAAGCCGAAGCCTTAGCTAGAAGCGGGAGCAAACCCACGGCTAATATGCAAAGAGAGATGTTATTTATTACAACTTGGCTGAGGAGTTTGGGGGCTACTTCTGTTACTTATGCCTCAGAACTTTATATCAGACACGCTGGCAATGTGACGGGAGTTGTAGAACCTTTAACTGGCGCACAAATGCTGTTAGGTGGCGTACCTGCTAATGAAGCCCTGGCAACATTTAGCTATCATTTTGATGTACGGGGAGGCATCCAGGGTATTGGCGAGAAAGCAAACAGTCTAGGATGGTTTAAAAGTCTGAGTTTTAAACAGCCTATCTTTAATATTGGCATCCGCCACGCATTAATTAAAAACGTTCCTAACTTGGCAGTAGTCAGTCCGTGTTCGGGATTTGAAGGGTTAGCCTGTTCTGTCGGCAGAATAGTTGAATTCAACGCCGCAGTTGGTCAAGGTGTGGGTATCGCTGCGGTTAATGCCATTCTAAATAACAAAAATCTAGCCGATGTATCTAACCAAGAAGTGAGACAAGTTCTCGCCCAAACAGGCCAGTTACCTAAAATTTTTGGAACTCCCAATAGTGGTGAGGCAATGCTATTGGCGCAATTCGAGACTCTTGTCACTTCGGATGCTATTGCATAATCTCAATCCCGGTTGCACTCCTCATGATTATTGATTGTTGACTAAGCTGTTGTGGCATTTAAATTGTATGTCAAAAAATAATCAAACTTTTTTGGGGTGTCCCACCCGCCGTGAATATACAATTTAAATGCTCAACTGTATTAGCCTACTTGCTAACAACAAATCCTTACTTCTTCTGCGGGCACTTCGGATGAATCCCCCCCTGCAAACAAATGTAAGCAATTTGACTTTTATCTAAATTTTTAGCCTCCGCAAAATCAACTCCTAGGAATCTACCTGATTTACTACCAGTCGTGGGATTTTGAATAAATTGCTCCGAAGCTGCTTTCCCCAGAAACACCGCGCCTTTAAAATCCGCTCCCGCTAAATTCGCGCCCCGAAAATCAACCGAACTCACCTCTGCATTCCGAAAATTGGCATCTTGCAACCGAGCATCTTTTAAATTCACGTTGGCGAGTTTAGTCGAAGTCAAATTGGCATTTTGTAAGTTTGCGCCGCTCAAATCAGCACCGGATAAATCAGCACCTTGCCATTCCGATTTAGACAAATTTGTCAAGGACAACTGAGCGCCTTGAGCCTTAACTTTGCCCAAACGTGCACCGGACAAATCCGCTCGCGACAAATTCGCGCTTCCTATATCGGCTCCGGTAAAACGGGCATTTTTTAACATTGCTTCCTGTAAATTGGCTCCAATTAAAATAGCACTGCTGAAATTAGCTGAATTCAAATTGCCGTTTGACAAATTAGCTTTGTTCATGACAGCGCGCACAAAATTAGTCCCGTTCATTACAGCACTGTTCAAAGACGCCCCGGTCAAATTTACTCCTTCCAAATTAGCGCCGCTCAAGTCAGAAATCCAATCGTCAAATGTACCCGGACGCCTGTCTTCGCCGGTGCCGTAAAAGCGAGCTCCCTGCAAGCTGGCATTGGTTAAATTGGCATTTCTCAACTTAATTCCCGACAAGTCAACTTTGTTTAAAACTAAAGTAAACTGAGATGGGCCGGCAGGACTTTGAGCTAAATCCGTGCGGCTCAGATCGACGCCGTTGAGTTGGCTGCTATACACTGTGAGAATTTTGCCGATCGCCCTTTGTACTGTTCGCTGGCGGGCGGCCGCTAACTCGCGTTCGGGGGCCTTGCCGCCAAACCGCAGGGAATCGAGGTCGTTGCTGAGGGCCTGATTCAACCGCTGCAAGTCAGGCAAAGCTTTCGGCCCGCTACTGACTAAAGCTTGCTGGATCGCGTCCAGCATGGCGCGGTTGTCTTCTTGAGCGAGCAAATCCGCTAACAGGGGTACGGCGCGGGAGTCTTCCACGGCCCCCAAAGCCAAAATTGCCGATCGCCTGCCCGATGCCCCGCTAGCCGATGTGGGAGACAATTTGCTGACTAAAGCCACAAATAATTCGTCGTTCCGCTGCCGGGAATCTCGCATATTTGCTTGACTTTGAGTGTAGATGAGAGTGCCGACAAACAAAGTTAAAATCAATCCCGCGCTGCCGACGGTAACTATTACTAAAGTTGTGCCTGGGTGTTGGCGCATCCAATTCCACAAACTGGCATTTACTTTCAGGCCGCTTTGTGGAGTCACAACCAAAGCCGCAATCTGCGCGTCTTCCTCAGTCCAATCTTGAGTCTTGACAGGATTGGCAGACAGTTGATTCGATCGAGCGTTGACGACCAAAGTATTGGCGAGGCGATCGTGTCCCGTTTGCCGTTTGTAGCGCCATGCAAAAGCCCCGTCTGCGAGCACTGCCAAGCCGCTGAGCCCCCCTAAAATCAGCAAATCAGGAAACGCTCCCGTCAAGCGCCAAATGCCGTAAGCGACGCCCAGAGGCACTCCCCAGCGCCCCAAACTTTCGCGAATTAGCACTTGCCCAAAACCCGGAGGAGTACCCGACGCTGTGACCACTTTGACGCCGAACCAGCGTTTGGGGATAGTTTGACCGGTTCTGGCGAGCAAAAACAGTTGCCACCCCGCTAAAACTGCCGGTGCCAGCAGTGCCCCTGACCAGAATAGATTAGTTAGGGGTGCGACTCTGGGGCTGCGATCGCGCACGGGTATGCCCAAGGTACGGGCGACGGTTTCGGATGCTGCTGCTACTGAGGAATTGAGCGGTACGGTTTGAGATTCCTGGTTGACTAATGCCCCGATACTGAAGGGAACGAGGGCGCTAGCAGCTATTAACGAAATTTCCACTGCCCAAGCGCCGCACCTGCGAACCAGCAGTGGCATTTGCTTGGATTGTGTTTGCCAAGACGGATCGGGTTGATTGATGCCGCTGGGCGCGGTGGGGTTAGCCATATTTATAATTTCCTATTGTTAGTCGTTAGTTGGAGGAATCAGGAGATATTGCCAATTTATCAGAAATTTGGGTTTAAAACCCCGTCGTTGGCTTGACGGCTTTCTATTGGATGAGCGTGAATTTACGCTTGGCAAAGCAACCCCAAACCAGGTTATAATTAAGTTGTCAGGGTGAAACTCCATTGCCATCGTGAAACAGTTGAGACACACTTTCAGGCATAAATTTAGGGGCAAAGAGCGGCGAAAACTCTTAAAACAGCTAGGGATAAAAAAATAATATCCCAATACCAGAGAACCAAATACTTTGTTGACTACTGAAGTAAGGCGGGGCACGCCTGAACTCTAGGTTCATATCCTAGTACGCTTGGGGAGATAGACCCTCTGGGATTAACTAAGTTAAGCTCGTCAATTGGTGGTATTCCACGGTTGAAAGGTTTAAGTATTGCCGTAAGGATAGTGAGTAGTAAGGTCAGTCGTGGAGCCAAGAATCACCTCGCCTTTAGGACGGTCGGTGAGTGTCAAACGCTATGTAGATTAGCACTCCGAGAACGGCAAGAGTCATCAGGGCGGAAATTAGCTTTACGATGCTATTGAAGACTGTCAGGACAATTATCGCTGCCAAGGCAAAGGCTGCCACCTGCCCCGGTTTGGGGAGTCTTTGAAACTTGTCGAGTAATTGATTGTATAAGGTTCCGACGGCTTGATAGCTGTCTGAATTTTGGGTGATGAGCGGCGATCGTTCTACTTTAGCTTTTAGTTCTCCGATCGCTTGCTGCCAATTGAATTTATTTTGAGGATCCATAAAAAAATTCGGAAGTTAGTTTAGATTAATGTGTTCGGAACCGTCGTTATCCTCTACCGTCAAAGAACTAGAACCAAATGCCATTGTGTGAGGAAACATGAAGATAAATTATCCGGGCGATCGCGGCAAACTGTGGTTTAGCCCGATCGTGACCCTAGCCTTGGCAATGATTTTAGCGGATGCCGGTGCCCTTCGGAGCCAACCGCTACAAATTGCTCCGGGATTTCCCGAACCGCTGGGAGTTTCGGGAGTTTCCGGCGGCCCGAACAATAGCGGCGACTGCGGTTTTGTCTCCCAAGGGCCCAACCACGTCATCGAAGTAACCCAGGATTTGCCTTACTGGCGGATTGCAGTACAAACCGCTGGAGCTCCGAGTTTGATGATTCAGGGGCCGAGGGGGCGTTTCTGCGTGCTGCCGGCGAATGCTGGTGCGGGGAATGTAGAATTTTCCGGTTATGGGGACAAGGGGACTTATGTTATTTTTGTGGGCGATCGAGCTCAAGGTCAACACCCTTACTCTCTCTCTATTTCCCAAAAGCGAAATTAAAAATATAACGGAATTAGGAGGATGGCTGTGAGAAAATGGCTTTTTGGCGATCGTAAATAAGCCGGATTTCTGACAGCCCGTGCGTGGACTAGGGATTTCATATCAATTTTGTATTTGGTCTTTAACCCACTTGCGAAACAATCTGAGAGTTTGACTCGTACCCACTGTTTGGCTTTGTTCGCAATATTGAGAAATAGCTTCAATAATTGGCAGATTGGGAAAAATCGGACTAATTTCCGATTCAACATATTTCCCATCTTGAAGCACATTAATCTGAAGCTTCTTATTTTCATAGCGCCAAATTTCAGGTACTCCCAAAGCTTCGTAAGCATCGAGTTGAGTTTTGGAAGTTATATCCACTTCAATAGCTAAGTCAGGCGGCGGATCGACAGTTAAGTCGATCCGCTTTTTGCCAATCATTAGAGCATAATTCTGAATGTAAAAACATTCATCAGGCTCAATTCCTTGTAACATACTTTTTCGCTTGAAAGTCGTCGAACCAAATGGTTCAAAGTCGATTTCTAGTTCCTCAAACAGAATTTTCACTAAATAGCCAATAATGATTTTAGCTTTCTCATGTTCTGGTAGTGGCATCCTAATCTCCAAAGTTCCTTGACTGTAAGCTATTCTAGAGCCACGGTGTTCTCCCAACTCTTCTAAAATTGCTTCAAATTCCTGCCAGTTGACATCATTGAACAGCACTCTATGTCCAGGTGGTACAATGATTTGCCTTAATTGCAGCGTTACCATTTCAACCTCCGATTTATTTAAGTTTATTATAACTGATACAATCTTTTAAGTTGAGGGGTGTACAGCGCCCCCTTCAACTTAATTTACTGGTAACTATCGCCAAAGATTGAGCTATCTAATCTGCGTTTTTTTGCTGGTTGTACAGTTCCTTAAACTTGCGCTGCTGCTCGTTGTGATCTACGATCGGAGAGGGATAATGAAGAAGTCGGCGTTCTAAAGGCGAAATATTTCCTGTTAGCAAAATTTTAGTATCAACGCGGCGCAATTCTGGAACCCAGTGCCGAATATACTCCCCTTCCGGGTCAAATTTTTGAGCTTGACTCGCCGGATTGAATATTCGCAAAGGTTTCGGATCCATACCACTCGATGCACTCCACTGCCAGCCGCCGTTGTTAGCAGAAAGGTCGGCATCTATCAATTTTTGCATGAAGTATTTTTCACCCCACTGCCAGTTAATAATTAAATCTTTGGTGAGGAAACTGGCGACTATCATGCGACAGCGATTGTGCATCCAACCTGTCTGATTTAACTGCCGCATTGCTGCATCGATAATAGGATAGCCTGTTTTGCCTTTACACCAAGCTTGAAAGAGCTTTTCATTGTTCTCCCAAGGAAAGTCTTTGAATGCTTGACGGTAGGGGCCGTCTGCTAATTCTGGGAAGTTATACATGGCGTGTTGGTAAAATTCTCGCCACGCTATTTCCTGTTGCCAAGTACGGATGCTTGTAGACGCTTCTTCGCTGCTGCAAGTGTCCATTACTATTTGGGTAGCTTGCCAAACAGTGCGGATGCCAATTGCACCAAATTTGAGGGCTGCGCTGAGTTTGGATGTGCCGTTAATGGCGGGAAAATTGCGCTGTGCTTGATATTTGTAAATTGCCCGATCGCAAAATTCTTCTAATTTTTGTTGCGCTGCATCTTCTCCGGGTTCTATTACTAAGGGATTTTCCCAAATAAATCCCAAACTAGAGGCAGTTGGCACTGTTTCCATTGCACCTGCTTGGTTGGCGATTGCTTGTTCTTCGGCGGTTAATCCGGTCATTAATTCCAGATAAGTTATCGGCAGTGTCTCTACTGGTTGGGCTTTGGGTTTACTGTTCCATTTTTTCCAAAATGGTGTATAAACCGTGTAGGGAGTCCCTGTACCGCTGCGAATTTCATCTGGGGCGTGCAGGAGTTGATCCCAGAAATTTTGAACTTGAATTCCTGCTTGTTGGAGGGCGTTTGATACGGACTGATCGCGCTGTTTTGCGTAGGGTTCTACATCCCAGTTCCAAAATACTGCTTGGGCATTTATAGCTGTTGCTAATCTCGGTATTCCTAGAATCGGGTCATCTTGAATGATCAGCAATTGGCTGCCTGCTTCCCTGTAACGCGAGGAGAGTTTTTGCAAGCAGCCGATCATGTATGTGACTCGGGCTGGCGCTACGTCATCCCGGTTTAGGATATTGCGATCGAGACAAAAAATTCCGACTACTTTCGGGCTTTGCTGGCGCGCTGCTGCCAGTCCGATGTTGTCAGAAATACGCAAGTCGCGGCGGTGCCAAAATAAAATTAGATTGGATATATCAGACATTCGATTTTAGATTTTAGATTTTAGATTTTAGATTTTACAGTTCTGGACACAAGCGGGTTCAAAAACCCGGTTTCTAAGTTAATATTTATCGGTTGGACGCACGATTTTTATAAGAAACCGGGTTTTTCCGTCAGTCAGATTTACATCAAAAAGGGACGTGCCAAGAAAAAGCTAGAAATAGATTTTGCATCAATGGGTTCCCCAGCTAAGATAGCTTTTTCTAATTCTTCTGGAGTGAATAGAACTGTTTCAATGTCTTCGTCATCATCTTGTGCTGGCGGCTGTTCCAGTTTTTCCAAATCTTGGGCTAAGAAAGCATAAATGATTTCGTCGGAATAACCGGGGGCGAGAAAAAATTGCCCTAATTTCTGCCATTTTCCGGCGCGATATCCGGTTTCTTCTTCGATTTCGCGTTTGATAGTTTCGGCGGGATTTTCATTGATTTCTACTGTACCTGCGGGAAATTCTAAAATTCGCCCTTTTGTGGCAAAGCGATATTGGCGTACCAAGACGAGTTTACCTTCGGGTGTGACGGGAACTGCAAGTGCTCCGCCTGGGTGGCGAATACATTCCCACTCGCCTTCGGAACCGTTGGGAAGACGGAGGGTGGCTACGTCAAAGTTGAATTTGCGCCCTTGGTAAAATAGGCGTTGTTTGAGGAGTTGGGGTAGTTCTTGACCGATCGACATAAGCGACAAGCGAATAATGTTTGATTGCACCGATTTAAGACATCATAGGCGATCTAATACGATTTTAGATTTTAGATTTTAGATTGGGAATGACTGATGACTATCACAGTTGGCAGCTTAGCTACGGTTGCATTTTTTTTGAAACTGGTACGATCGGTGAATTGTACTCACTTTTTACAGTTACAATTTTTGCACTCCCGAACAGTCTGCGGTTTGCAGGAGTTGGACGATCGCACTTTTCGTCACCGGATGCACCCAATCCGGGGCAATTTCTGCTAAAGGTACTAATACAAAAGCTCTTTCGGTCATCCGGGGATGAGGTAGAGTCAGTGTGGGAGTTTCTAGGATTAAATTGTCGTACAGCAGCAAATCTAGATCGAGGGTTCTTGGCCCCCATTTTTCTCTGCGAATTCGATTAAATTTTATTTCAATTTCTAATAATTTTGCTAGTAATTGTTCGGGTTTTAGTGCAACTTCTAGGATGGCACAGGCGTTGATGTAATCGGGTTGGGGCGGCCCGACGGGGGCGGTTTGATACCAGCTTGAATGGGATTTTACTGCTATTCCTGGGGTGTTGTTTAGGGTTACGATCGCGCTAGAGAGTGTGGCTAGGGAGTCGCCTAAGTTGCTACCGAGGGCGATCGCACATTTTGTTAGTTTCATAAGGAAGAAGGAAGGCACGACACGGATTTTGACACGGATACACGGATTAATTATCTAGTTTTCCTTCTGAGGTTGAAGGAAGAAGAATAACGCGGGGGCTGGTTTATCAACATCCTTTGCTACTGACAAATATTTCGAGTAAAACTGAGATATTGCACCATTATCAATAACCATTCTATGGGCGGACAGGATGCCCAACCCACAAGAAAAGGCACTTGTTGTGGAACAGGCATCTTGTCTGTTAAGCGGAAATATGGTGAGACAAAATATTATTTTAATTTAAGCTTAACAGTCTGTTAAATTTTATTAACTATTATTGACAAGTGTTAGTATTTAGTTTCAAACATAATGAATTTGTACCTACGCTTATTGTCGGCTGTCATTCTAGCAATTATCAGTTTAACAGCAAGTATATCAATAGGTTTGGCTGAAACAAAAGAGCGCTACCTTACCCTAGATTCGGACGGTAGTCAATCTTTTGCGAGTTTAGTGCAGCAGGCGGAAGATTTAGCGAAAGAGTCGATCGCCCGCGAGTTTCAAGAAAATCCGGCATTAACAGAAGTTACAGTCATTATTACAGCCGATCGCAGCCGACAAAGAGTTCCAGTTTTGCGATCGAGAGTATCCCGCCGCGACTGGCAACAAGATGCGAGAATCGAACAGTGGACTAGATATTTTGCCGATGCTCAATTGCTGCTGGGATTCAGAAACGGCGGTATTTCGTCCCCAAATTCTGGATCTTCGCAAGTGATGAATGTACCTGCGCCCAGTCGATCGACCTCCAGAGAAAATGATCCAGGTTTTCGAGATGATTGAAATCGGCCCGCGCAGGGCGGCAAACAGGGCATGGCATCGGGCATTGGTAACAAATAACAAATAACCAACAGCACGACACGGAAATCACGGATACATGGATAGATATTTTTTCCTGAATCTCTCTCTCTATTCCCAATTACCACTTGCCAATGAGAATATTTAACTTTTTGTTAACCTAAATACCTCCCAATTTTAATTAACCTTCAGGTTAACTCCCCTTAATTTAATAGTGATAGAGTTTCATACGGAATCATCTGATTAGGGAAGTTGGGCTGAACAGGAATTTATGTCTAAAATAACTCGCCGACAACTGCTAATTTTCTTCGGCAGCAGTGCAGCTACCACTGTGCTTGCCCCTCAAGTAACTAAAACACTATTCGGCATCAATTCCACCTCGGCCGAAGCTGTAGTTCCGCTATCTTTCACTCCGTTAAGACTTCCCCACCCGCTGCCGATTTATCGAGAATTGTCCAGCTTTATGCCGATGGGCTTAAACGGACAGGGAACCGTGATGGCTGCCTCACAGGATACTAGATTAACGAGTTACAGCATTGTTGACGATGTGGTTGTGCCGCCGGAATACGAACGTTATGTGATTGTCCGCTGGGGCGATCGAGTTTTTCCCAATCCGGCAGACTATTTCGGCTACAACTGCGACTACACCGGCTTTGTAGGCCTTCGCGGCAGCAATGACGACGGTTATCTCTGGGTTAACCACGAGTACGTATCCTTCCCAATGTCGAAAGAGGCACCCGATACCCCGTCAGACTTGGCATCATTTCCAACAACCGAGCGCGCCGTCCTGGGTATAGACTTATCCGTAAAGAATCGCGATACCATCGGCGAATTCCTGTACAATCTCGGTGGTTCGATCGTCCGCATCACCAAACAAGCCAACGGCAGATTTCAGGCGATCGCCGGCGACCCCCTCAACCGCCGTATTCACGGACTTTCCGGCCTCGGAATCAACAGCCAGCGTACCGACAAATACAAAGATGTCACCTCCTGGGGAACCAGACAAGGGGACGACAACTACCTCATCGGCACGGGCCCTGCAGCTACCCAAGTCTTCGCGCAAGTCAACACCGACGGACTCGGCAACCGCATCATCGGTACAGCCTACAACTGTTCCGGCGCCACAAGCCCTTGGGGAACAATCCTCTCCGCCGAAGAAAACTTCCAAGGTAGCGAAGCATTTTTCGTCGGGGTTCAGGAAAACGTCAAACCCAACGGTGGCCAAACCAGCTACGCCAAGGGCACTATCGGTGAGGAATTCGGCTTAGTCGGCGAAAAATACGGCTGGATGGTAGAAGTCGATCCCCAAGATCCGAGTTTCCGCCCCCGGAAGCACTCATGGTTGGGCCGTTTCCGCCACGAAAACGTCGCGATTCGCGCTGAAGCAGGCCGCAAGTTAATAGGGTACATGGGGGACGATCGGCGCGGCGGACACACCTGGAAATTTGTCAGCAACGGTAATGTCACCAATCCCGCAGATAAAAACAACAGCCGATTGTTTGAAGATGGGGTTTTGTACGTTGCCCAATATAACCGCAACGGTACTGGAAGATGGCTGCCACTGACATTAAATACCCCGACAAATCCGGTGCGTCCTTCTAGAGTTGGCGAGGCGGAATTAGCAAGTTTTGGCAAAGCTCAAAGAGATGCCGCTACTCGCTTGCCCAAACGCGCCGGAATTGCTGGTCAAACCGAAGACGGCGGTTCTTTTGTAGTAGATACAACCAATGAAGCAACAGCAATTTCGGGCTACCAAAATAAAACTCTGGCTAATTTCTACAGCAGCCAAGGTGCGGTTTTAGTTGATGCTTTCTTAGCTGCTAATTTGATTGGTGGCACTCCGACGGCACGCCCGGAAGATTTGGAAGTTAATCCTACTACGAAGGAAGTTTTCATTGCTTATACTGACGGCGCACCGGGAAGCGACGGCTATCCAGATTCTCGCATTTTTAATGTTGCTAAATACGGTAGCGCAGTCAACAGCAATCAGCAGTCGGGAGGACTTTACAAAATAATTGAAGACAGTCCTGATGGTGCGGGTTTGACGTTCCGCTGGCAGCGTTTGGCTCAGGGTGGAGAAGCCGGTGCGGTAGATGGGGCGGGATTTGCTAATGCAGACAATTTGGATTTTGACCCTCAAGGCAATGTTTGGGTCGTCACTGATATGTCTACGAGCACGCACAACGGTTTTGATGTCGGTGCGAGTGGAGAGCCAAAGACGATCGACCACAACAAGACTGGAAATGTGTCAGATTTGACTGGTGTTTTTGGCAACAATTGGCTGTTTTATATTCCCACTTCTGGGCCGAATGCAGGAACAGTAATTCCGTTTGCTTACGGCCCGAACCGATGCGAAATGACGGGGCCGACTTTTGTGGGAGATACGCTGTTGCTTGCGGTGCAGCATCCTGGGGAAGATTGTCCGATCGATGATGGTACTGTACTGAGTCGGCAAATTGAAATGTTGGATTTGAACGGTGCTGTTTTCAATCAGACTCGTAGTGTTTCTCGCGGCAGTTTGTGGCCGAGTAATATTGAGAATGACAGGCGTCGTTCGCCGATGCCGTCGGTGATTGGAATTCGTCGGGTGCGATCGACTCCAACGGGCCAGTTTGTTTAAATCTCACATCTTGCACCATTCTCGCTTAACAGGCTTTTCGGCCTGTTCCACAAGAAAATTCACTCTTTGTGGAACAGGCATCTTGCCTGTCCATAAAAAGTTTATTGAGAATGGTGCAACATCTCAGTTTAAATTGGACTTACGCACCGGGGCCCAGAAACCGGGTTTTTACGAATCTGGAGTAAGAGTGAACTAACCTGACGGTCAACTGGGTACAGTTAGACCGCAGGCTTCTTTTTCCTTTTTTTCAAAGGCTTTTTTGAG